>NZ_JBHVJC010000005.1:0-270930 GCF_042799315.1 Streptomyces sp. NPDC057702
TTCGCCCGCCCACAACCTGACATCAGCAAGGTCCCCACCCATGAACACGCCAACGACCAACCCGGCCATCAGTCACGGCAAGCACCGTTGCAGTACTAGTCCCGGCACGCCGAACGAAGGCCCGGTCACCCGCGTGGGTGGCCGGGCCGCCGCGCGCCGGGAGAGGCCGAGGCCGGTTCGAGGCCGGCGGCCCGACCTCCCGGGGCCCGTACCGGCCGAGGTGAATCACGCGTCGATGCCGGCCGTACGCAGCCGCTGGCGCACCGACTCCCAGGCGGGATCGACCGGCTCGCTGACCCGCGAGCCCACGGACACGTCCTTGAAGCCGCTCGAGGTGGAGACGCACACCACCGGCCCGTCCACCTCCCCCACCTGTCGCAGACCCGCGAGGCCGGCCGCCGCCGACAGCTCGACCCACATTCCGCTCGCCGCCAACTCCCGCTGCGCCCCGCGCAGTTCGTCATCCGTGAGCAGCAGGGGGCGCCCGCCGCTCGCGCGCAGCGCCACGACACCGCGATAGCCGCCCACGGAACAGTCGATGCCGTACGCGTCGGTCGGGCCCACCTCCACCTCAGTCGCGGGCACCCCGGCCCGCACGGCCGCCGCCAGCGGGCCTCCGGCGGCCGGCTCACAGGCGAAGATCCGGGGAACGCGGTCGGCGAGACCGAGGCGGTGGAGCTCGGCGAAGCCCTTCCAGACGCCGTAGAGCATCTCGCCGTAGCCCGTGGGCACGAAGACCGCGGCCGGGGTGCCGAGGTCGGTGTGGATCTCGTACGCGATGGTCTTGTACCCCTCGGCGCCGTAGGCGTGCCCGGTGTGGGTGGCCGTCAGGTTGCTGACCGGGTACAACCCGGCGTGCTCGACGGCCTTGCGCACCAGCGGCCACCGGTCGGCCAGCGGCACCGGCAGCACCACCGCGCCGTAGGCCCGCAGGAACGCGTCCACCGCCGGTGGCGTGTCGGTGGCGGTGAAGACCACGCACCGCAGCCCGGCCCGGGCGGCGTACGCCGCTGCCGCCGCCCCGTGGTTGCCGGACGAGGCGACCACGATGCCCGGCGCGCCGGAGCGCAGTGCCGCGCTGGTGGTGCAGCGGTTGAGCCGGTCCTTGTGACTCCAGGTCGGGTTGCGTGACTCGTCCTTGACGTGCACCCCGGGTGCGAGCTCGACGAGCGGGGTGCCGCCCTCGCCGAGGCCCGGCGCGTCCAGCGGCGGTAGCAGCGGCGCCCACCGCTCGATGCCCGCGCCCGGCCGCAGACCGTGCCGCGCGGCGTACCCCGGCTCGAACAGGGCGGTGTCCACGCGCTCGTAGGCGTAGTCCACTTCGACGGGATAGGACAGGGTGTCGGTGCTGGTCCGGGGGCAGCCACGGGTCAACGCGGGCCACAGCGGGTAGCGGATGTCCGGATCACCGAGGGAGCGCTGGGCGGTGGCCAGCGTGCTGTGAGGGGTCACGGCCCCCGAGCGTAGGCGCTGACCGCGCTGAGCAGGAGGCCGCGTGTCAGGCCCCCGTCGCGCGCGAGGGCGGCGGCGTGCGCGAGGGCGGCGGCAAGCGCCACTCCGCCGGGAGGGTGGCCCGGTCGCGCCGCCCGGGGTGGCGCGCGGCGGGGCGCCGTCACCCGTGGCGGGGTACGGATGACGTCGCCTCGGGCGGGGAGGCGCGGGGTGTGTCGCCCCCGGTTGGGTGGCTGAGCGGTTGGGCGGTTGGGCGGTTGGGTCGCGGGTCGGGGGTCGGGGTGGGACCCGGTGGGTGGGGGCTGCCGGGGGTGGGCTGGGGCAGGGTGGTGGGAGGGTTAGGGTGGCGGGTCGGGTGCCCCTGACCGGGGCGCACCACCGGGCAGCGCCAGGGGCGCGCGGCAGGCTTCGACCGCTGCCTGGGAACCCCCACTCCGAGGAAACGTCATGATCTTCATCACCGTGAAATTCACCGTCCGCCCCGAGCGCGCCGACGACTGGCTCGACACCGTTCACGACTTCACCGAGGCCACCCGCGACGAGCCGGGCAACCTGTTCTTCGAGTGGTCCCGCAGCGTGTCCAACCCGCACGAGTTCGTTCTGGTGGAGGCCTTCCGCGACGGCGAGGCCGGTCGCGCGCACGTGGAGTCCGCGCACTTCGCGGCCGGCGTGGATGCCATGTCGTACGCCGTGGCCACCACGCCGCAGATCGTCTCGACCGAGATCCCCGACATGGACGGCTGGGGCCAGATGGCCGAGGTCACCCCCCGCACCGCGTGACCCCCCGCGTCGCCTGACCCTCGCGACGTCTGACGCACCGCGCCGCCCGACGCCGGATCGCATCCGACGGCGCGGCGGCCACCGCGCCCCGCCCCGGCCACCGCGCCCCGCCGCCGGCCGGGGTGGGCCCGCCCCGCGCGGCGGCGCCGTAGGGCCGGCGCCCGGCGCCTGCCACGGGGCGTGCGGGCCGCCGCCCACCTGGCGTAGCGCGCGTGCGGCCCCGCGCGGGGCGGCCGAGACTGACGGGGTGAGAGTCCTTCGCGCGCTGACCGCCCTCCCGCTGCTCGCCTCGATCGCGCTGACCGCGCCCGGGGCGCCGGCCGCCGAGCCCGCGCCCCAGGGCGTGCGGACGGTGTCGGCGTGGTTGCCGTACTGGCAGCAGGAGGGTGGCTACCGGGACGCGCTGGCCCACGCCGACCAACTGCACACCGTCAGCCCCTTCTGGTACGAGGCGACCTCGGACCGGGGCATGACCGCGCATCCGGGCGCGGGCGACCGGCGCGTGGTCGAGGGCCTGCGCCGGGCCGGCATCAAGGTCGTGCCGACCGTGACCGAGGCCCCGGACGCCGCCGCCATGGCCGCGTTGCTCGGCGACCCCACCCGGCGCGCGGCGCACGTGACGACGCTGGTGCGGCTGGCCGAGCGGCACGCCTACGACGGGCTCGACCTGGACTACGAGCGCATGAACCACGCGGCCGACGCGGGTGTGCTGCGTCGGGTGCGCGCCGGGTTCAGCGCCCTGGTCGGCGAGGTCTGCGCGCGGCTGCACGCGCGCGGCAAGCAGTGCACCGTGGCCGTCTACCCGCGCACCGCCGCCCGCGACACGGCCCCGGTCTACGACTACGCGAAGCTGGGGCGCGCCGTGGACCGGCTGCGCGTCATGGGCTACAACCTGCACAACGCCCTTGGCCCGCCGGGGCCGTTGACCTCGCCTCGCTGGTACGACGCGATCCTGCGCTACGCCACCGCGCACGTGCCCCCGGCGCGGATCGAGATGGGCATCCCGGCGTACGGCTGGGACTACCGCGCCGGCGACCGGTCCCGCGCCACGCACCGCACCACGCGCGAGGCGCAGGCCCTGCGGCGCAGGGTGGGCGCCCCCCTGACCCGGGACACGGCCTCGCGCACGCCCCACTTCCCGTACGTCGAGGACGGGCGGCGGCGCGAGGTCTGGTACCAGGACGCCCGGGGCGTCGCCGCCCACCTGCCGGTGCTGCGCCGACACGGAGTCACCCAGACGGCGCTGTGGGCACTGGACTTCGAGGAGCCCGCGCTGTGGCCGACGCTGGCACGCGGCGCGCGAGCGGGCCGCGACGGGTGACCCACGGCCCACGCCGCGCACGGCCGGGTGGGCACCAGCCCCCCGTCGGCCGGGTCCGCCAGCGACCGGAGGCGTCCTACCTCGGGGGCTCGTCGCCGTGCCCCCAGCCGTCCCAGTGCAGGACGCGTTCGCGGGGGATGCGGCGGGCGGGCTTGAAGTCGGTGCCCAGGGTGTAGGCCAGCGGGAGGAAGGCGGCCAACATGACCTCGTCGTACGGCACGCCGAGCACCTCGGCCAACTCCCGTTCCAGGGGCGCCTGCGCCGTCGTCCAGGTGGTGCCGAGCCCGCGCGCCCGCGCGGCCAGCATGAAGCTCCACACCGCCGGCAGGATCGAGCCCCACGTCCCCGCCTGCTCGGCCACCGGGGCGTGGTCGGTGCGCCCTTCCACCCCGGGGATGACGAAGGCGGGCACCCGGTGGATGTGGGTGGCCAGGTGGCGCAGGCCGTCGAAGACGCGCTCGGTGGAGCCGGGGTGGTAGTTCATGCGCCACGTGTCGCGTGCGCTCAGCGGCTGCCCGGTGGCCAGCGACAGCGCGCGCAGGAAGATGTCGGCCACCTCCCGTCGCCGGGCGGGCTCGGTGACGACGACGAAGTGCCAGCGCTGCCGGTTGCGACCGGTCGGCGCCTGCGTGGCCAGGTCCACGCACTCCTCGATCAGGGAGCGCGGGACCGGGCGGTCCAGATCGAGCCGCTTGCGCACGGCGCGCGTGGTCGACAGAAGCTGGTCGGGGGTCAGGTCCAGGGTCACAGGCCACTTCCTCGGATGCGGAGGGGGTGCGGGGCGATGTGCGCCCCGCGCACGGCGACGCGTGTCGGATGGTGGCGGGCCCGGCCGTGGTCGGACCCGAAGGGGCCCGACCAGAAGGGCGATCGCCGAGGTGTCCCGGGTGCGGACGGCCGCGCCGACCCACCCGCGGCGACCACGACGGCGTCGGCCGCGCCGACCACGGTGACCGTGCCCGCGACGCCGACCGGGCGACGACGGCCCGAGGCGAGTGAGGACGCGCCGCCTCCCCGCCCGCCCAGCCGACCGCTCCCCCGCCGCCGTCCCGCGCGACGCGCGCGACGCTCGGCCATGCCCGACCTCCATCTCGGCACAGATCGTCTGCGTACAGATGATTGGCGAGCATACAAATGCCATGCGTGGCACGCAAACAATCTGTGGGCAGACGGTTTTGGTAGGGTCCAGCGGTACGCACCGCCGACGCACCCGCCCGGGAGGTGGGACCGCTTGCCACCCAAAGCCACACCCCGCGAGGACGGATACTTTCCGACGCTCGCCACGGAACGCCTGGACATCGCGCTGTGCCGCGCCTCCAGCGCCGTCGCCCGCGCCGCGGAGGCCCAGGCGAACGAGTCCGGGATCGGCGTCGGGCACCACCTGGTGCTCAAGATGCTCGCCGAGGTCGGCCCCTGTTCGCAGCGGGCGCTGAGCGACCAGCTGCGCATCGACCGCAGCGTGATGGTCGGAGTCTGTGACGCTCTGGAGCGCGCGGGGCACGTACGGCGCGAGCGCGACACGGTCGACCGCCGCGCCTACGCCGTCACCATCACCGCCTCGGGGCGCCGCCTCCTGGCCCGCGCCGAGAACGCGGTCCCCGCGTTCCTCGACGCCACCTTCCAGGACCTCACCCCCGCCGAACGCGCCCAGCTCTCCGCCCTGCTCGGCAAGCTCCTCCGACTGCGCGCCTGAGCCCGCGCCGCGACACACCGCGCTCCGGTGTCCGACACCGGCGCTCACGCCAGGGCGCGGCGGACCGTGACCTGCTGTGCGTCGCCTCACACTCACCGGACGAGCCATCGCCTCAGCCCGCTCGGGGGGCCACTCGCGCCCCACCCGACACCGGGGCCCAACGCGCCGGTGGTACCCGCCGGTTGCCGGTACGACCCGATGTCAGAGGGGGTCGGTAGCGTCGTCTTCCGGGTCCCGACGGGGCCCGCTCGGTACCGCCAACTGACGCACCCAAGGGGACCCCCATGGCACACGTTCGTGGGCACTACCGCCGTGACGGCTCGTACGTCCGGCCGCACTACCGCCGCTCCCGACGCTCCACCGCCGGCCGCGTGCCCACGCGCCCACGGGCCGCCCCTCCGGTGGCGACCACGCACGTGCGGGGGCACTACCGCGACGGCTCCTACGTCAGGGCCCACGAACGCCGGATCAGCCCTCGACAAGCGACCGTGGGCGGTACCGGGGCCGTGCTGCTCCTGCTGCTCCTGCTGGTCCTGCTGTGACGGCCACCCCGGCTGGCCGCCCACGTGGGCCAAGGCCCGCACCGCCCCCGGCCGGCGCCCCGCGCCCGGTGGCCCCGGGCTTCGGTCGGCCGCCGGGGGCCTCGGCCTGGCGGCGCGTCGTTACGCTGCCGAGGTGACCTGTCCGGACGCTCGCGGCGCCGACCGCCACCCGACGCGCCCCGCCCGGCCCGACGCGGCGTGCGGGCCGGCCGCGCGCGGGCCGGCGCTCGACACGGGCGCCGGGGCGCCGGGTGCGACCGCCGGCCGGCGGCGGGTGCTGAGCGGTGGGGCTGGCGGGGCGGCGGCGCTGGCGGCCTGGGCACTGGCCGGGCGCTCGCCCGGCCCGGGGCCGGTGGTGCGGTTGCGGCTGGCGACGGGGCCGGTAGGCGGCCCGTACAACGCGTTCGGGCATGCGCTGGCGGCGGCCGTCGCGGCCAGCGACCAGCGGCTGGACCTGGTGCCGGTGGCCACCGCAGCCAGCGTCGACAACCTGCGCCAGCTCGCCGACGGCGCCGTGGAGTTGGCCCTGACCATGGCGGACGCGGCGCAGGACGCGGTGGGCGGCAGGCCGCCGTTCGCCGCGCCGATATCCCTGACCGCGCTGGCCCGGGTGTACGTCAACTACACCCACCTGGTGGTGCCCGCGCCCGGCCCGGCGCACTCCGTCGCGGACCTGGCGGGGCGCCGCGTCGCCACCGGCGCCACCGGCTCCGGGCTGCGCACGGTCGCCGAGCGGCTGCTGCTCGCGGCCGGACTCGTCGGCGACCGGGCCGTACGCGAACGGCGCCTTGGGCTGGTCGAGTCGACACAGGCCCTGCGCGAGGGGGACGTGGACGCCCTGATGTGGTCCGGTGGCGTCCCCACGCCCACGCTGACCGCCCTCGCGCGCGCGACGCCACTGCGACTGCTGCCGCTGGACGACCTGGTGCGGGCGCTGCGTACCGCCTACGGGCCGGTGTACGCGCCCGTGACGCTGCCGCCCGGCGCGTACGGGGCGCGCGAGCCGGTGCGCACGGTCGGGGTGGGCAACTACCTGGTGGCGCGGGGCGATGTGCCCCCGCGCGCCGCCCGGGCGCTGCTGCGGGTGGTCTTCGGCCGCTGGCGCGAGTTGCTACGCGAGGTGACGGCGGGCGCCCGGTTGGAGCCACGGTTCGCCATCGCCACCGGCGCGGTACCCCTGCACCCGGGGGCGGTGGACTACTACCGCTCGGTGTACGGATGAGGCCGCGCCCCGGCCGTCGCGCCCGCTCGCCTGACCCGCGGGCCGGTCAGGACGAGGCGCCGAGGGCCGGCAGCCGCAGCTCCACCGCGAGCCCGTGCGGGGTAACGCCGGCGGTGGTCAGGGTGCCGCCGCTGGCGCGGGCCAGTTCGTCGGCGATGGCCAGGCCGAGGCCGCTGCCCGGCAGGTTCTGGTGGTCCGCGCCGCGCGCGAAGCGCCGTACCAGGGCGGGGTGCTGGCCCGCCGGCACGCCGGGCCCGTCGTCCGTGACGCGCACCGCGACCCGGCCGTCCGGGGCGAGGTCGGCCGCCACGCGCACCCGGCCACCGGGCGGCACGAACTTGGCGGCGTTGTCCAGCAGCGCGTCCAGCACCCGGCCCACCGCGCCGGGCAGCGCGCGCACCCGCAGCCCGTCCGCGACCTCGACGGCCAGTTCGAGTCCGGCCTCCCGGTAGACCGGCGCCCAGGCCGCCGCCCGTTCCCGGGCCGCGGCAGAGGCGTCCTGCGGGGTGCGCTCGGCCGTGCCGGACTCCACCCGGGCCAGCGCCAGCAGTCCGTCCAGGAGTTCGGCGAGCCGCTCGGTCTCCTCCAGCGCGCGGGCGTGCTCGTCGTGGCCGGCCGGCGCCAGGTGGGGCTCCACGTTCTCCAGTTGCAGTACGAGCGTGGCCAGCGGGTTGCGGAGCTGGTGGGAGGCGTCGGCGACGAAGTCGCGTTGGCGGCGTATCGCCTCGGACATCCCCTCGGCCATGGCGTTGAAGTGCAGCCGCAGCCGGCGCAGTTCCGGCGGCCCGGCGTCCAGGTCGGCGCGGGTGTGCAGGCTGCCGGCCGCGAGCCCGCCGACGGCCCGGTCCAGGTCGCGGACGGGGCGCAGCAGCCAGCGGGTGATGCCGACGGCGGCCAGCGCGGCGGCGGTGAAGGCGAGCAGCGCGCCGGCCGCGATCAGCGACCAGCGGCTGCCCACGTCGCGGCGCGCGGCGTCGGTCGGCACGGCGAGCACGGCGACCCCGCTGACCCGTTCGTCCCTGCCGACCGGCTCGGCCAGCACCGCCACGCCGGGCCCCCACGGGTGCACGGTGGGCAGCCGCTCCGTCGACCGCCCGGCCAGTGCCCGGTCCGTGGCCTCCGCCAGGTCGGGCCCGGCCCACCGGGAACGGGGTCCGGCGCGGAGCACGGGGCGGCCGTTGGCGTCGGTGATGAGTACCCCGGCGTCGTACAGCAGGGCGTAGCGGTGGATCTCTGTGGACAGCTCCGACTGGTCGGCCTCGGTCAGCCCGCGCTCGGCGAGGTCGGCGAAGCGCACGGCGTCGGCGCGCCGCTGGAGCAGCAGGTGTTCGGTACGCCCGCGCGCGTACGCGTCGGCGAGCGGGACGGCCAGCAGCAGCGTCGCGGCCCCCATCAGCGCCAGCAGCACCGCCAGCAACCGGCGTCTCATCGCGGTGCGGGGCCGCGCCGCGCCGGGCCTTCCACGGGTGCGGGCCGCCGGTCGCGGGCGGCGGGCGCGCGGGGGGTGGGCGGGGGGTCGGCGGTCGGTTTCGGTACCGACTCGTCGGTCGGGGACCGCCGCGCCCCGGGGCCGAGTTGGTAGCCGAACCGGTGCACGGTGCGGACCAGGCCGGGGCGGCCGGTCTTGGTGCGGATGCCCGCGACGTGCACGTCCAGCGAGCGGGAGGCGGTCCGCAGCGCGTCGCCCCAGACCCGGTAGAGGATCTCCTCGCGCGAGTGGGCCTCGCCGGGGCGGGCCGCCAGGTAGGCCAGGACGTCGAACTCGCGCCGGGTCAGCCGGACCGGCGCGTCGGCCACGGTCACGGTGCGGGCGGCCAGGTCGATCACGGCGTCGCCGGCGCGCACCGGCCCCGGCGGCCCGTGCCGGGGCCCCGCGTCCGTGGCCTCCCCGGTGGCGGCGGTCGGGGTCTCGGGGGTGGTGCGCCGGCGTACGGAGTCGATGCGCGCCATCAGCTCGGCCATCCGGAACGGCTTGACCACGTAGTCGTCGGCGCCGGCGCGCAGGCCGGCCACGATGTCGTGCTCCGCGCAGCGGGCGGTGACCACGATCAGCGGCACGGCGCACAGGGCGCGCAGCCGGCGCAGCAGTTCCAGGCCGTCCAGGTCGGGCAGTCCGAGGTCGAGCAGGACGAACTCGGCCTCGCCGGCGTGCCGTAGCGCGTCCAGCGCGCGGCTGACGCGGCGCACGCTGTGGCCACGGACGGCCAGCGCGGTGCCGAGGGCGTGCGCCATGCGGTCGTTGTCCTCGACGAGAAGGGTGTGCATGAGGACTCTCCTGGTGACCGGGGACGACGGCTACCGGAATACCACGGGGCGCGGCCCCGGGACACCGTCGGCTTCGCGCCGCCGGGTCGACCACGCGGCCCGCGCGGAGCCCACCCGCCGACCCGTCGCCGTGCCCGTGCCCCCGCGTGGGCGCGGGCCGGAAGCGGGCGGGGGCGGAGCCGCGCGGTAGCGTGGCGCGCATGGTGGACTGGGTGACGCGGCCAGCCGCGGCGGCGGATGTCGAGGCGGTGGCCGCGCTGCGCGCGGTGGTCCTGCGGGCCGACCTGGAGCGGCTGGGGCGGTACGACGCGCACCGGGTGCGCCAGCGGCTGCGCGACGGGTTCGAGCCCGCGCACACCCAGGTGATCGAGGTGGGTGGGGTGTTCGCCGGCTGTGTGGCCCTGCGGCCGGCCCCGGACGCCCGCTGGCTCGAACACTTCTACCTCGCCCCGGAGCTCCAGGGCGGTGGCGTCGGCTCGGCCGTGCTGCGGACGCTGCTGGAGCGCTGCGACCGGGCCGGCGACCTGGTCCGGCTCAACGTGCTGCGGGGCAGCCCGGCCCGTCGGCTCTACGAGCGGCACGGGTTCACCGTGGAGCGCGAGGACCCGGTGGACGTGTTCATGGCGCGCTCGCCGTCCTGACGGCGGCGGGGTCGGTGGCGGGCTCGGTGGCGGACGTGGCTGCGGCGACGGGTGCGGAGGGCGGGGGCGACGCGGGAGGGCCGTCGGGCGACGCGGGTGTGTCGCTCGCCCGCTCGGCGTCGCTAAGGGCGACGGCGCGGGTGTCGGGCATGAGCACGTAGGTCACCAGCGAGATCAGCGCGCAGCCGGAGACGTACCAGAAGAACATCGACTCGTGGCCGCTGTTCTTGAACCAGAGCGCCACGTACTCGGCGGTCCCGCCGAACAGCGCGTTGGCGACGGCGTAGGGCAGCGCCACCCCGAGCGCGCGCACCCGGGTGGGGAAGAGTTCGGCCTTGACGGCCGCGTTGATCGACGTGTAGCCGGTGACGACGACCAGTGCCAGCAGTGAGAGGCCGAGCGCGGGCCAGTACGAGGACGCGGAGCCGAGCGCGGTCATGATCGGGTACGTGCCGACCGTGCAGCCGACGGCGAAGGTGATCAGCAGCGGGCGGCGACCGATCCGGTCGGAGAGCGCGCCAGCCAGGGGTTGGATCGCCGCGAAGACCGCGAGGGCGGTGAAGCTGACCAGGGTGGCGGTGGTCTTCTCCATGCCGGCACTGCCGATCAGGTACTTGGTCAGGTAGGTGGTGTACGTGTAGTAGGCCACCGTGCCGCCCAGGGTCAGGGCCATCACCAGGACGGCCTGCCGGCGGTGTTCCCACAGCGCCCGGAGCGTCCCCGCCCCGTCGTCGGGACCCTCCCCCGCCTTCTCCTGGAACGCTCGCGTCTCGGTCAGTCGGCGCCGCAGCCAGTACACGACCACCGCGAACACCGTGCCGAGCAGGAACGGGATACGCCAGCCCCAGCTCTCCAACTGTGCCTTGGTGAGGGTGTGTTGCAGGGTGATGAGGATGGCGAGGCCGAGGAGCTGCCCGCAGGTCATGGACACGTACTGGAAGGAGGATCCGAGGCCGCGGCGGTTTCGCGCGGACGCCTCGGTGAGGTAGGTGGCGCTCGCCGCGTACTCACCGCCGATGCTCATGCCCTGCAACAGCCGCGCGAGCAGCAGCACCAGGGCGCCGCCGTATCCCGCCTGGTCGTAGGTGGGTGCGACGGCGATGAGCAGCGCGGCCACCGACATCATGGTCACGGTCAGCGTCAGCGCGCTCTTGCGGCCCCTGCGGTCGGCGGCCCGCCCCAGCACCCAGCCACCCACCGGGCGCATCAGGAAGCCGACCGCGAAGATGCCGGCGGTGTTCATCAGCTTGGTCGTCGGGTTGTCGCCGGGGAAGAAGGAGTCGGCGAAGTAGAGGGCGAAGCTGGCGTAGATGAACCAGTCGTACCACTCCACGAGGTTGCCCAACGAGCCGCCGATCAGCGCGAAGCGACGCTGCCTGCGTTCCTCGGCCGGGTCAACTGGGTGGGTCGGGGTGGTCGGCTCGGCTGGGTGGGTCGGGTGGCGGGTGGGTGGCTCGCCGGGCGCGGGTGGGCCGGTGGGGTGGGACGCGGCGGCGGGCGATGACATGGCGGCTCCACGAAGTTCCTGGTCGGGGTGGTGCGGGGTGCCCAGAGCATCGGGTGGCGCGGCGGCGCCTCACAAGGCGCGATGGTCAGATCTAACGTTCCGCTAAGAATCCCGGCCCACCCCGCGCCGGGTGGCTCGCGGTGCCCGCCGCGAGGGTGTGTGCGGTGTCCGGGTCGCGCGGCGGCCTTGCTAGCATCCGCCCGGGGGCCGTGGGCCCGGGACCAGGGGCGGGACGAGGATCGAGGGGCCGGATGGGTGCGCGCGGGGTTCGTACGTCCACGGTCGGGGTCCTCGCGGCCAGCGTCGCTGCCGGACTGCTGGGCGCGGCACCGGCGGAGGCGGCCGGACTGCGCGGCGGCAGGGTCACCTGGTACGCCACGGGCGAGCGGGTCCGGGTGACGGACACCCGGGCCGACGGTTACGCGTTCGGCGTGCGCGTCTACGACACGCGGCGTCCGAAGGCCGTGCGGACCTGCTCCGTCAACGGCCGGGGGCGTTCGCGCGTATGCGACCTCTCCTTTCCCGAGGGCCGGCGCATCATCATCGTGGCCCAACTGACCAGGGGCCATCGCGTGGTGTACGCGGGCGCCACACGCGTCCGCTCCTGACCGGCCGCACCACCCCGCGCCCCCGGGTCACCCCCGCGCGGGTTCCCAGTCGACACGGCGGAGCTCGTACTCGACCTCACCGTGCTCGGTGCCGGGCAGCGGGTCCTCGAAGTGCTCGTGGAAGGTGCGCACGTAGCGCAGGCCGGCCTTTTCCATGACGCGGCGGGAGGCGGTGTTGACGGCCATGGTCTGGGCCCACACGCGCTCCACTCCGAGGTCGGCGAAGCCCTTGTGGAGCAGCGCGCGGGACCCTTCGGTGGCGTATCCACGGCGCCAGACCGATGCCCTGAGCCGGTAGCCGAGCTCCACGTCCCGTACGCCGCCGTCGGGCGAGGGTTGGAGACCGAGCCACCCGACGAAGTCGCCGCTGGCTCGCTCGACGGCCGCCCAGCGACCGGCCGGCCCCCGCTGGTAGTCCCGCAGGATACCCGGCAGCACCTTGTTCTCGATCTCCGCGCGCGGGGTGAGTTCGCCGGTGAGGTAGCGCATCACCCGGGGGTCACTGTCCAGGGTGACCAGGTGGTCCACGTCGGCCTCGGTGAACCGGCGCAGCACCAGCCGCTCCGTCGTCACGAACACGTTCATCAGCGGGCTTCTCCCGGTCGGTGTGGTCAGCTCCCATCGTGCACGAGCCCACTCCGGCCGGTCACACCCTTTTTCGCGCCCGCGCCCGCGCCCGCGCCCGCGCCGGTCCCGGGACGGCGGGGCCCGGGGTGGGCGACTACTTCCAGGGCAGGTTGCGCCAGGGGCTGCCCGGGTCGGACATCAGCATCCGGTGGGCGGCGACCATGTCCTCGTACCAGTCGCCGAACTCCTCCTCGTCGAAGTGCAGGCAGCGCCCGAGGATGTAGGCGGCGGAGAAGTCCGTCCAGGAGCGGTAGTTGGCCTGGCTGAGGCGACCGGCGCGCACCACGGCCTGTTCCGCCTCCGGCAGGGTGCAGTAGCGGGCGCCCAGACCCCAGCGCGCCATGCAGGAGGCGCGCCCGTAGTCCCACGCCTCCACCGAGCGGACGAACCTGCCGTCGGCCAGCAGCCCGTCCGCGCGGAAGCGGGCCTCGTAGCGGGTGATCCGGCCGATCAGCCGGCGCACGCCGGCGACCTGGGAGCGCACCTCGGCGTCGCCACGGGGCTGGGCGACGGTCACACCGTCCGGGGTGATGCGGGGTTCGGCCGCCTCGGCCGCGTTGTGCCACAGGGCGCGCTCGGCCACCTGGCGCCAGTGGTCCACGTCGACGGGGCCGGCGAAGTCGAGCGCCAGGGAGCGGCGGATGCCGAGGGTGAACTCCCATATGGGGCTGGTCATCTCGGCGCGCAGCAGGGTCTCCTGGGTGTGCTGCCACTCGGCTCGGGAGGTGATGCCCCACCACTCCCCCAGCCGGTCCCGTTCGGCCGTGTAGCCGCCGCCGTGGTAAGCCATGGCGTTCCACAGTTCGCCGTTGTTGACGCTCAGCAGCGCCCCGCAGGCCAGTCCGTGGGCCACCGGGCCGCGCAGCGGGCCGCCGACGACCAGGGCGCGGAGCTGGCGCTGTGGCCGCTCCTCGCTGGTGGCGTGGTCCGCGTGCCGCTGCCAGAGGGCGCGGTGGGCCGGGGTGGTCGCGAAGTACGCCTCGCACGGGCTGCCCGGGTTGACCGCCAGCCACGGCGGGTCCTTGGGGCCCCACACCCGCGCGTACCAGCCGAGCGAACCGGCGTGGAAGACCGGGTCCTCGGCCGGCGCCGGCAGCATGCCCTCGGTGTAGACGGCCAGGCAGTCGGTGCGGGTGCGCGGGTCGCGGTAGGAGGTGAAGACCACGGTGTCGGGGTGGGTGTCCACGCGCGCCCGCGAGTCGGCGACGAAGAGCGGGGTGCGGGCCAGCACGCCGACGTAGCGGGACCAGTCGCCACGGGTCTTCGCGTCGTAGAGCTCCTGCTCGATGGCGCTGGGCGGCTGCCACGCGGAGGAGGACCAGGGCCCGCCGCCCGCCGGCGCCGCGCCACCCGGGGCCGGTGCGGGGCCCGGGGCCGACGCCGGCCCGCCGGGCGGGGGCGGGACGTCGAGCGGGGTCGGCCCGCCGGGCGGGGGCGCGGGGGTCGCCGACAGCGGGGTATCGAGTGGGCCGGGGTCGGGGGCGGGTACGGAGGCGGGTACGGGGCCCGCCGGGTCCGCGCCCCGGGGCGTGGGCCCGGCGGCACGGGCCTCGGCATCGCGCACCGGCGCGCCGTCGCCGCCGCCCGGCGCCGGGTGGGCCCTGGTGTCAGGGGCGCCCAGCGGCTCCCCGGCAGCGCGCGCCGGGTCGCCGGCGCTTCGCACGGGACCGTCGGCGGTGCGCTCGGCCTCGGCGTCGCCCCGCTTCGCGGGTTCCTCCCCGTTCCACAACCCCATGACCGGGAACTCTACCCAGGGCTGGCCCCGTAGCACCCGGCTGCCCGCACATCGGATGCCTGGTCGTGCTCGGATGTGCCCGCGCGGAACGCCGACGTGCCCCCGCGCCGGGTGGGCGCGAGGGCACGTCGGGTGGTGCGGTGTGGCGCGCGGGCCACTGGTCCAGAGGCGGTCAGTGGCGCCGGCTCAGCGGTGGAACCGCTGGTCAGATGCTGACGCCCTTGCCCCGCAGGTAGGAGATCGGGTCGATGTCGGAGCCGTAGCCGGCGCCGGTGCGGACCTCGAAGTGCAGGTGCGGGCCGCTGCTGTTGCCGGTGCTGCCGGACAGGCCGATCTGCTGGCCGCCGGTGACCGACTGGCCGGCCGAGACGGAGAGCTGCGACAGGTGGGCGTACTGGCTGTAGTGGCCGTCCGCGTGGCGGATGACGACCTGGTTGCCGTACGAGCCGGCGTAGCCGGCCGAGACGACCTGGCCGCCGCCGATGGACTTCACGGTGGTGCCGGTGGAGACGGGGAAGTCCACGCCGGTGTGGTAGCCGCTGGACCAGCTACCACCGGACTGGTGGTAGGGGGTGCCCAGGGTGCTGTTGGCCACCGGGGTGGTGAAGCCGGTCGACGAGGGAGCCTCGGCCTGCTGCTGCGGGGCGCTCTGCGCGGCCTGCGGCTTGGGGGCCGACTGCTGCTGCGGGGCCTGCGGCTTGGCGGGCTTCGGGGCGGCCTGCTGCTGCGGGGCGGCCTTCTGCTGCGGGGCCTGGGCGACGGAGCCGCCACCGGGCAGGCTCAGGCGCTGGTTCGGGAAGATCAGGTTCGGGTTGTCGCCGATGACGTCCTGGTTGCGGTCGTAGACCGCGCGCCAGCCACCGTTGACGTCGTGCGCCTGGGAGATCTTGAACAGCGTGTCGCCGGAGCGGACGGTGTACGTCGTGCCCGCGGTCGAGTTCTGGGTGCGCGGAGCCGGCTTGCTCTCGGCCTTCGGGGCGGCCTGGGGGGCGGCGGCCTTGGGCGCGGCCTTCGGGGCGGCCTTGGGCGCGGCCGGGCGGGCCTCGCGGGTGGTGTTGGCCTGGTCGCGGGCGCCGTCGGGGGCGACCTGCGGAGCCGGGCCACCGGCGGTCAGGCCGGCCTTGACGGAGCACACCGGCCAGGCGCCGGGGCCCTGCACCTTGAGGACCTTCTCGGCGACGGCGATCTGCTGGTCCTTGGTGGCCAGGTCGGCGCGCGGGGCGTACGCCGCGCCACCGAAGGCACGCCAGGTGCTGTCGGTGAACTGCAGGCCGCCGTAGAAGCCGTTGCCGGTGTTGATGCTCCAGTTGCCGGTCGCCTCGCACTGGGCGACCTTCTCCCACACGTCCACCGAGGCGGCGTGGGCCTGGGTCGCACCCAGGAAGGGGATGGCGAGGCTGGCGCCGCCAGCGGTCAGCGCGACGGAGATGCCGAGACGACGGGGGCTGATGCGGCGGTGACGCGTGCGATGAGACATAGGGGTATCCCTCTCCTATGCCTGCGAGGTGAGCTGTCGGATTCGGGCTGGAGTTGCCCGGACGTGTCCCGTGCGACGCCTGGCGTCGCGACACGTCTTCACCCCAAGCCGACCGCGCTGGACGCGGTGCGGCACTTACCTGGTTCCCCCGCTCTTGCCGTGATGACTTCGAAGTTTCTCCTCGGCCAGCGGCAAGATTCGGCATTCCGGCGTCGGATACCCGCCTTCGTTTCAGCGGGATCGCCAACAAAACACATTCATTTCCCCGACGACAAGCCACGGACCGCCCGATAAAGATCAATTAAGGCGTTAGCTCGCGATGCGAGATAACGCTGCGCGAGGGATCTTCGCCTCAGGGCGACAATTCCACGGAATGCGCGACCGCTCGATTCCCTGGCGGGTCGGGGTCCGGCACGCATGACGGGCATCGCGCGGACACAGCGCGTGACAGATCCACGAGTGACGCCCGTGAGCCGCACCACAGCACCCGTAAAGTCCGGGTAGTCCGTTTTTAGATGATCTTGGATGGCGCTTCCGGAGTCGCTACGCACCCCGCCCCGAGGTCTGGGATGTGCCCCACGCCACACGATGCGGGGTCCGCGATACGCCTTCCCCTCTGGAACACGCGCCACGAGCCGGGCGGGTTGCCTCTCTTTCCGGCAAATCCCGGAAAGCCGCGAGCCACGGGCCGCCGGCGGCCCCGGAATTCCACCGCCCCGTGGACGCGGGCCGCGCCGGACCACGTCGCGAGAGAATGCCGGTGCGCGGCAGACCGCGCCCGACGCCGCTGCTACCCGGGACGAGGCCACCCAATCCCCCGGCCGATGGCGCCCCCGCCTACGGAAGGGGGCGCCGGGGGCGCGGGTCCGGGCCGACAGGCCCCTTCCCGGCGACCCGAGCCCCACCCCTGGGCACCACACACCCACACACCCGGCACCGGCGAGCCACCCCGGCCGGCACGGGCCGGCCCCCGCCCGCCCGCGGCACCTCCGGCCACCCGACGAAGGCCACCGGGCGGCCGGACGCGCGGACAGGAGGGTGGCTCGCGCCGGCCGGACGGGAGGCTAGCGGCCCTCGTCCGCCGGGGCGGCCCGCCCCGCCCCGAAGAAGGCGACCAGCTCCCGGACCACCGATTCGGGCCGCTCCTCCGGTACGTAGTGGCCGCTGCCCGCCACCTCGACCACCCGGATGTCGGTGCCCTTGTCCGGGCCCATCTGCTCGCGCAGCGCGGCGTAGCTGGTCTCACCCGCCAGCGTCAGGATGGGCAGCGTGACCGGCGCGTGGGTGTCCAGGTCGGCGATGTCCTGGCGCATCGTCTGATACCAGCCGTTGCCCGCCCGGATGGCCTCGGGTGTGTCGTAGGCGTGGGCGTAGACGCGTCGGGCGCCCTCCTCCACGGACGCCTGGTCCAGCAGCATGTGTCCGTACAGCCAGTCGATGACCGGCCGGAAGCGGCCGGCGAGCAGCTCCTCGGGGAGCCCGCGTAGCTGGTTGAACGCGAACCACCAGGGGTATCCGCCCCGACCGTGGACCAGGGCCGCCTGCTGCGCGTCCGAGCCGGGCAGCATGCCGATCGACAGCCAGGAGGCGTCGGGCACGCCCAGGTCGATGGTGACCAGGCGGCGCACGGACTCCGGGTGGTTGGCCGCGAGGTGGTAACCCAGCGAGGCCCCGATGTCGTGGCCGGCGACGAACGCCGACTCGTGTCCCAGGTGTCGGATCAGCTCGTGGATGTCCCGCGCCATGGTGCGCTTGTCGTATCCGTCGGCGGGCTTGTCCGAGCCACCCATGCCGCGCAGGTCCACGGCGGTCACCCGGAAGGTACGGGCCAGCTCGGGCAGTACCTTGCGGAACTGCCACCACGTCTGCGGCCAACCACCCAGCAGGATGAGCGGGTCTCCCTCGCCGCCGGTGACGTGGTGCAGTCGGACCCCGTTGACGTCGGCGTAGGCACTGGTGAAGTCACCGTCGAGCGAGGCGGCCAGCTCGGCGTCGGTGGGGACCGGGCAGGGCTCGTGATCGGCCATGGGCTTCTCTCTTCCTTGGGTCTCTACCTGCCACGTACCGACACGGCACGCGACAGCTTTCTTGAATGTTCGGTCAAATAAGCGGGCAGGGGTCTACTCGCCCGAGGCAGGTGGGACGGCAGCCCACGGTCACCTCGCGCCCCCGACGACCACCACGTGCCCGTGCGGCGGGTGTGCCTTGTACGACACGGCCGGACACCGACACAGCCACGCGCGCGGGCGCGGCCACAGGCGTGACGACGCACCACCGGCCGGACGGTTCGACGTGGGGTGGGAGGAGGAACGCCACGAGGACGCGGGAGAGGGTGTCGCCGCGGCGATACGGTCAGGCCACCCCGGGACGTGGGGCGAGGCGAGGGCGCGTGGCGCGGGGGGACTTCAGTCGAGGACGCCCAGCGCCCGCTCCACGGCGTCCTCCAGGAACCGCTCGCGCACCGGGGTCTTGCCCACCACGCGAATGCCCTGGAGCAGGGTCACCAGGAACCTGGCGAGCGACGCCGGGTCCTTGTCGGGGCCCAACTCGCCCTCGGCGCGGGCCCGCACGAGGGCGCCCATGATGGCCGTCTCCAGGGTTTCGAGGCCGGAGGCCACGCGGCGACGCGCGTCCTCGTCGGCGGGCAGCTCGACCGCGGTGTTGGTCATCAGACAGCCCTTGCGGTCCTCGTCCGCCAACGCGCCCTCCGCGTAGAAGCGCACCAGTCCGCGCACCGCGTCGAGCCCGGAGCCGGGCCCCGAGAGGCGGGCGACGAACAGCTCCCTGGCGTCCTCGCCGTAGCGGTCCACCGCCTTCAGGTACAGCTCGCGCTTGCCGCCGAAGGTGCCGTAGATGCTCCCCCGGCCGAGCCCGAGGTGGTCCACCAGATCCTGCACCGAGGTGGCCTCGTACCCCTTGCGCCAGAACAGCTCCATGGCCGCTCGCAACGCGGCGTCCGGGTCGAACTCCTTGGTCCTGCTCATGTCCTCACCCTAGAACATCTTGACCGGTCATTCAAGAAAGCGGAGGGCTCTCCCGTTTGACACCGCCGCGCCGGGCGTACGGTGGCATGCTGGCGCCCGTGAACGCGCGCCCCCGTATCCAGGTCAGCCTCGATCTCGCACTGGGTGTCTTCGTCGCCCCCGACCGGCGGGGCGCGCCCTTCACCCTCGTCACCGACGGGACCTCCTCGCTGGGGCACGTCGTGGAGTCCCTGGGTGTGCCGCTCACCGAGGTCGGCGCGTTGCTGGTCGCCGGGCGCCCGGTGAGCGCCGCGCACGTGCCCGGCGAGGGCCAGGTGGTGGAGGTACGCCCCGTGCGCCGGCCCCAACGGGTTCCGGGGGCTCCGCTGCGCTTCCTACTCGACGTCCATCTGGGCACCCTCGCGCGGCGGATGCGGCTGCTCGGCGTGGACACGGCGTACGAGAACGAGGACATCGGCGACCCGGCGCTGGCCACCCGGTCGGCGGCCGAGCGCCGCGTGCTGCTCTCGCGCGACCGGGGCCTGTTGCGCCGGCGTGAGCTATGGGCCGGCGCGTACGTCTACAGCGACCGGCCCGAGGAGCAACTACGGGACGTGCTGGGCCGGTTCGCGCCGCGGCTCGCGCCGTGGACCCGCTGTAGCGCGTGCAACGGAGTGCTCGCGGCGGCGGACAAGGACTCCGTGGGGCAGTACCTGGAGGCCGGGACGCGCGGCACCTACGACGTCTTCGCGCGGTGCCTGTCCTGCCACCGGGTGTACTGGCGCGGCGCGCACCACGCGCGGCTGGAGGCCATCGTGGCGGCGGCGCTGCGCGAGTTCGCCCCGCTGACCGAGCACGGCGCGCCCTGACCCGCTGCCCCACGGTCCGGCCGGAGCCACCCGGGCCCGGTCCGCCCGGCGCCGCCGCTCAGTGGTCGGCGCCGAGCCGGCCGGCGAGCCGGTCGTGGAGGGCGGCACTGTGCTGGTTGAGGCCGACGAGGGTGACCCGCTTGCCGAGCTGGCGGTACCGGGCCTCGACGGCGTCCAGCGCGGCCACCGACGAGGCGTCCCAGATGTGGGCCCGGGAGAGGTCGATGACCACGTCGTCGGGGTCGTCGGCGTACCGGAAGCGGTAGACGAGGTCGTTGGCGGAGGCGAAGAACAGCGCGCCGGTGACCGCGTAGACGACCTGGCCGCCGTCCGGGTCCTGGACGGCGGTGACCTGGGCGAGGTGGGCCACCCGGCGAGCGAAGATCACCATGGCGGTCAGGGAGCCGACGATGACGCCGACGGCCAGGTTGTGGGTGGCCACGACACAGCCGACGGTGACGACCATGACGGTGGTCTCTCCGACGGGCATCCGCCGCAGTGTCGCAGGTCGGACCGAGTGCCAGTCGAAGGTGGCCGCCGAGACCAGGACCATCACGGCCACCAGGGCGGCCATCGGGATGTCGGAGACCACGGGGCCGAAGACGACGCACAACACCATCAGGAAGGCCCCGGCCAGAAACGTGGACAGCCGGGTGCGGGCGCCCGAGGACCGCACGTTGATCATGGTTTGGCCGATCATGGCGCAGCCGCCCATGCCACCGAAGAAGCCGGTGACGATATTGGCCACACCCTGACCGACGGACTCGCGGGTCTTGCTGGAGCGGGTGTCGGTGATGTCGTCCACCAGCTTGGCGGTCATCAGCGACTCCATGAGCCCCACCAGCGCGAAGGCGACGGCGTACGGGGCGATGGTGGTCAGGGTGGCCAGCGTGAGGGGTACGTCGGGCAGGCCGGGGGTGGGCAGCGCGGACGGCAGCTCGCCCTTGTCCCCCACGGTCGGGACGGCGAGTCCGGCGGCCACCGTGATCGCCGTCAGGATGACGATGGAGACCAGCGGCGCCGGCACGGCCCGGGTGAGCCGGGGCAGGAACACCATCAGCGCCAGCCCGCCGGCGAACAGCGGGTAGACCGGCCAGGGCACGTCGTACAGCTCCGGTAGCTGGGCCACGAAGACCAGGATGGCCAGGGCGTTCACGAAGCCGACCATCACGCTGCGCGGGACGAACCGCAGCAGCTTGGCCACCCCCAGGGCGCCGAGCAGGATCTGTACGAGGCCGCCGAGGATGACCGTGGCGAGGAGGTAGCCGAAGCCGTGTTCGCGGTTGAGCGGGGCGATCACCAGGGCTATCGCCCCGGTGGCGGCGGAGATCATCGCCGTGCGCCCGCCGACGACGGAGATCACCACGGCCATCGTGAAGGACGCGAACAGGCCGACGCTGGGATCGACGCCGGCGATGACCGAGAACGAGATGGCCTCGGGGATCAGCGCCAGGGCCACCACCAGGCCACCCAGCACCTCGGTGCGGAAGACCGTGCCGGAGGCGAGCCAGTCGGGCCGGCCCACGCCACGGGACAGGCGGGCGCGCAGCGCGGCGGCCGGGGACAGCGGTTGGGACATGCGACCGTTTCTGTTCGGGCGCCCGCGCCCGTGCGCCGGGGCGTGCGCGTCGGCTGGGGCCCGCTCCCACGGGCCGCGCCGCCCGCCCCGGCCCTGGCCGGAGGTCTCGGCGTACGCGGCGCGCGGCGTGGTCGGCGGCGACCGCGAGTCCGGGTCGACCGTGCCACGGGCGCTTTCGCCCGGACGCCGTCGGCTGCCGACCGGCCGGCCGAGGCGGTGTCGCGCGCCGCTGAACTCTACCGTGACGTCGAACACCTGTCGGTCATCGGCCGGGTGCCGCCCCGGGGGCCCCGCCGGGCCCCGGGGCGCCGCTCACGGGGGCGCCGGCCTGAGCGCCGTGACCTGGCCGTCCGACCAGCCGAAGACGTGGCCCCCGCCGGTGGTCATGAGCACCGGCGAGAAGTCGGTGATCTCGAACAGGGGGGCGCCGGTCGGACGGAGGGTGCGCGGGTCGAGCCGGCGCGGCCGCCAGGGGATCGCGCCGCCGTCGCCGGGAGCGACCCCGTAGGTGACGGCGTCCGGCAGGCTGCCGTACCCGTCGGCCGCGTAGAGGGGGGACCGCCGCGTGTCGTCGCCGGTCCACCGCTCGCGCACCTCGCCGGTGTCGCGGTCCACCAGGCCGTGCCCGCCCTCCGTGGTGCGGGCCAGCAGGCCGTGCTCGACCCGGTCGGCCCGGGTGGGCCCGATGAACGTCTCGATGTCCGCTACCCCGTACACGCGCCGCCAGCGCATCCGTCCGGCCGCGGTGTCCACGGCGACCAGGTCCTGCTCCCCGTGGCCGAGGCGGCCACGGGTCCGCAGCACGATCACCGTGCCGTCGAGGCCGAGCACGGCCCCCCGCGGGTGGCGGAGCGCGCACGCCTGGCCGGGTACGGGAAGGGTGTAGTCACCCAGCGGTACGGTCTTCCCCGTCGTGATTCGCGCACCGGTCCGGTCGAGTGCGGTCACCCCGAGGTCAGCGCCACCGCGCTGGGCGTTCCGATCCGTGGTCAGCGGCGCGGCCCGCGCCCCCGCCCGAGCGGTCAGCCGCACGAAGTCGCACCGCCAGGCGGACGCGCGGGCCAACTGACACAGCCAGCCGGTCGTCAGGTCCAGCGCGGCGGCGGCGCGGTAGCCGAACGACCCGTCCGCGTCCACCGGTTCACCGCTCATCAGCAGGTGGCCCGGCGCGCGCGTCGGCGTCGCGCCCGTGTCCGGGCGGGCCGGGACGAGGGACCAGCCCGTCCGGATGGGGGGCAGCGCGTGCACCGCGGCGGTCTTCCCGGTGGTCAGGTGGAAGCGGACGGCGGCGGCTCCGGTGAGCGGGCCGATGGCGTCGTGTTCGCTGTCGACGACGATGTGGCGGCCCAGGTCTCGGTTGGCGGAGACGGACCAGTGTGCCCGGCCGGTGTCGAGGTCCACGACGCTCAGCCGGGTCCCGTGGGTCACGAAGGATCGCGGGTCCCGTCGCGTGGGCGTGCACAGCACGGTCAGCCCCTCGCCGGACAACGGCACGACCCGATGCGCCCGCGCGTCCAGGCCCGGTCGAATCCGGTCGGCGCCGCCCCCCGGTCGGTGGTGTGCGGCCGGCCTCAGCTCGGCCGGGACGCCGGCCGGCCCTTCCGTCCAGTCGAAGGCGCTGTCGACGGCCCGCCGGGTCAGTTGGTCCACTCTCACCTGCCCCGCCGCCACGAGCACCGGGCTCACCGCCGTCGCGGCGAGGGCTCCGGGGACGACGTACCCCGCCCGTCGCCGACGGCGGGAGCGGCTCGCGGCGGAGCGCTCGCTCAGGCGTGGCGCGGGCGGCATGCCGCGCGCGGACAGCTTCGGCGGCCTGGCCCGCCACCAGAGGACACCGGCCAGGAGCGCGGCCGCCAACACCAGCCCCCCGGCCGCCACGTCGCCGGCCACCGGCAGCCCGGCCCCCAGCAGTCGGTCGTTCAACTCCCCCGGCCGGGGGCGGGCCGGACCACGAACAGCACACGGCCCCCCGTGCCGGCGAGGACGACGGCGGCCAGGCCGTACGCCCCCCGCCGGCCACACAGCGGCAGCGCGCAGCCGACCAGCGCTGCCACCAGGAGCGGCCCGGGCAAACTGCCCCGCCTCGACAACACGCCCGCCAGCACCGCGAGCGTGGCGAACGCCCCGCCGCACAGCCACGCGAGCCGATCCGCTGACCGACCCGCTGACCGATCCTCACCGCTCGTCATGCCGGCGAACCTGCGAACGCCCCCCGGACCCCACCCGCTGCCCGCGTGCCCGGGCGGTTCGCGTACGCGGGGGGGCGCGCGGCCCTGGGGAGTCGCCGTCCGGGTGGGTACGGCGAGGTCGTCCGCCAGTCGTCGGGGGCGGCGGGCGCGGGCTGGGCTCCACCGCCACCGGCCGGCCCGGCGCCCGCGCGCCCACCGGCCGGGGCCGACCGTCCGGGGCGCGGCCCGGGTGGCTAGGCCGGGCGGGCCGGGTGGGTGAGCAGGGCGTGCGTGAGCTGCTCGGCGTACGCGGCGGTCAACGGGCCCGGTCGGAACAGGATGCGGTACATCATCGGGGCCACGAGGTGGTCGAGGACGGTATCCAGCGCGGGCGCCGCCTCGCCGCGCTCGCGCGCGCGGGCCAGGATCAGCTCGATCTGGGTGGCGGCGTAGGCCGAGCACTGCCCCGCGTTGCCGCCGTCCGGGTCGCCGAGCAGCGCGTCCCGGATGTACGCGCGCCCCGACGGCGAGCCCATCTCCTCCAGGAACTGCTGGGCCCAGGCGGTCAGGTCGGCGGACAGGCCGCCCCGGTCGAGCGGGGGTTCCTCGGGGCGCAGCCGTTCCACCGCCACGTCGGAGAGGAGTTCCTGGAGGTCGCCCCAGCGGCGGTAGACGGTCGACGGGGTGACGCCGGCGCGGGCCGCGATCGCCGGGACGCTCAGCGCGGCCCGGCCGCGCTCGGCTTCCAGCGCGCGCACGGCCTCGTGCACGGCAGCCTGGACACGGGCGCTGCGTCCGCCGGGCCGCGCCATGGGCTTGGGGCTCATGGCCTCACCTTAACGCCACATCGTTGCGTCTAGCCGGGTCGCCGACCGACCGCACGCGCCCCACACGCCCCGGGCGCGGCCCCAGGGCGCCGGGGCCACACCGGCCGCACACGAAGCCCGCGTCCCCGCGCCGCGTGGTCGCGTCGCACCCCACGCCGCGCCCGTGCGCCGCGCCCTCGCGCCCACCGCTCCCGTCAACGCGCCCCGGGTCAGCACACCAGCGTGGCCGGTGCCGCGCGGAGCCCGTACGCCGCCTCGTAGGCGTGGCCCACGCGCAGCACGGTGGCCTCGGCCAGCGGGGCGCCCATGAGCTGCATCCCGATGGGCAGGCCCGCGCTGTCCCGGCCGACGGGCAGCGTCAGCGACGGCATGCCGGTGAGGTTGGCCGGGGCGCTGAGCCGGACGTACGCGTCGGCGACGCTCTCGACGGTGCCGTCGGGCCAGTGGACGGCGTGCTGGCCCACCGGCACCGCGGTCATCGGCACGGTGGGCGCGGCGACCACGTCCACCTCCTCGTACACCTGGGACCAGGCCCGGCGCAGCAGGGTGCGGGCGCGCTGGGCGCGCAGGTAGTCGCCGGCCGAGAGCAGCTCCCCGGCCTCCAACAGCACGCGCACGTCGGGGCCGTAGGCGTCGGGGGCCTCACGCAGGGTCCGCTCGTGGTAGGCGGTGGCCTCCGGGACCAGCAGGCCCCAGTGGGCGGCGTGCACGTACCGCGCCATCGGGGTCGTCACCTCGACCAGTCGGGCGCCGAGGTCACGCAGCCGGTCGATGGCGGCGCGCACCGCCGCCTCCACCTCGGGGTCCACCCGCTCGAAGAAGTACGTACCGGGCACGCCGACGCGCAGGCCCCGCAGCCCGTCGCCGTCCTCGACGTACGACGTGTCACCGACGGACCCGAGCGCGAGGCTGGCCGGGTCCCCGGGGTCGGGCCCGGCCAGCGCGGCGAGCAGGTGGGCCGCGTCGCGCACGGTGCGGGTGATCGGGCCGACGTGGTCCAACGACCAGGACAGGGAGGTCACCCCGGAACGCGGCACCAGGCCGTAGGTCGGCTTGAGCCCGACCAGACCGTTGAGGGCGGCGGGCACCCGGATCGAGCCGCCGGTGTCGGTGCCCAGCGCGAAGGTGGCCGCGCCCGTGGCGACCGCGACCGCCGAGCCACCACTGGACCCGCCGGCGACCCGTCCCTGGTCAACGGCGTTGCGTGACTGGGGAGTCGTCAGCCCGTAGGCGAACTCGTGGGTGTGCGTCTTGCCGACCAGGACCGCGCCGGCCGCCAGCAGTCGGGCCGCGACGGCGCTGTGCTCGCCGGCCAGATGGTCGCGGCGGGCCCGGGAGCTGGCCGTGGTGGGCAGCCCGGCGACGTCGATCAGGTCCTTGAGGCCGCCGGGAATGCCGTGCAGCGGGCCACGGTGGTGGCCGGCCGCGCGCTGGGCGTCGGCGCGGGCGGCTGCCGCGCGGGCGGCCTCGCCGGTGACGGTGACGTAGGCCCCGACGTGCGGGTCCACGGCGTCGACCCGCTCCAGTACGGAGTCGGTGAGTTCGACGGCGGACAGCTCACGGCGCTCCAGGGCTTCGGCGGCCTCGGTCAGGGACAGCTCAAAGGGTCGCATCAGGCGCCTCCGGCCGAGCGCTGTAGACGGCGGCGGGGTGGGTCTCGCCGAAGTCCAGTTCGCGCAGGGTCGCGACGACGGCGTGGATGTGCTGGGCGGTGGCGGCCACGGCGGCGTGCCGCTCCTCGTCCAGTGGCAGGCCGGCGCGGTGCGCCCAGTGGGCGGCCTCGCGCGGCGTGAGGTCCGGGGTGCTCATGGGAGCCCTTCGTCTGGGTGTGCCGTGGGGTCGGCGGCGCGGACGGCGCCACCTCCATCGCAAAAGCGGAACATTTGCGTTAGTGGCAGCGTAGGGACTAGCGTCCACTAACGCAAACAGTTCGCTTTTACGTTCGTCGCACCGCCTCACGACAGGGACTCCCCCGATGCCCGACACCGCTCACCCGGTCGCCCCCACCCCCACCTGGCTCGTCGGTGACCTGCGCGTTCACCGCATCGACGAGGTGGCACTGCCGCCCGAGACGGGCCCGTGGCTGCTGCCGTCGGCCACCGCGCACGTCGTCGACCAGGCGCCATGGCTGCGGCCCGACTTCGCCGACGCCACCGGCGTGCCGCGCCTGGCCAGCCACAGCTTCGCCGTCCGGGTGGGCGGCCTACGGGTGGTGGTGGACACCGGCATCGGCAACGGCAAGTCGCGCGCCAACCCCGCCTGGGACCACCTCGACAGCGCCTACCTCGCCCGCCTGACGGCGGCCGGCTTCCCACCCGAGACCGTCGACCTGGTGATCCTCACCCATCTGCACACCGACCACGTCGGCTGGAACACCCGCGTGCGGGACGGCGCGTGGCGGCCCACCTTCCCGCACGCCCGGTATGTGACAGCCCGCGCCGAGTGGGACCACTGGGCGGGGGTGGACATGGACGAGGCCAGGCGAGAGATGTTCCGCGACTCGGTCCACCCCGTCGCGGACGCCGGGCTGCTGGACCTCGTCGACGTCCCCGCCACGGGAGCGCGGGTGGCCCCCGGCGTACGGCTGCTCCCCACTCCCGGCCACACCCCGGGCCACCTCGCCGTGGAACTGCGGGCCGGTGCCGAGCGGGCGCTGATCACCGGCGACTGCGTGCACCACCCCGTGCAGCTCCTGGACCCGGAGATCGCGAGCTGCGTGGACACCGACGTCGAGCAGGCCAGGGCCACCCGCCGAAGGCTGCTCACCACGCTCGCCGACACCGACACCCTGCTCCTTGGCACCCACTTCCCGGACCCCACCGGCGGCCTGGTGCGGACCGCCGGCGACGGCTTCCGCCTGCTCCCCGTACGCCCCACGCCCCGGCCCGCGTAACCCCACCCGCGCCCCGCCCCCGACCCGCGCGCGGGGCCCGCGACCTCGGGCCGTCCAGCCGCGAGAGCGCAGGGCCGTCGAGGGGAGCCAGGCGGTCGGCCGCCGCGCGCCCCCCGTGCGCGCCCCTGTGCCTCGTCTCACCCGCCAGACACCGGGGCGTCCACCCCGTGGACGCGAGGTCCCCCGTGCGGGTCACCCTCCGCCGTCCGCCAACCGGACGCCCGGGGTCAACGGGTACGTAACGCACCCGCCCCGGGCACGGATCGCGCCCGTCCCACGGGCAGGAGCGTTTCACCACCCCGCGCACCGCCCGCGCGCGCTTGACCACGAGCCCGTACGCAGTACCTTCGGTGCGCACAACCGGCCGTGGCCGGCTCTGACTTGAGGGGAAGCACAGTGCGCGAGGGTGATCTTGTCGGCGGACGGTACCTGCTCAAGGACGGACCGATCACCGGCGGCAGATCCGAGGTGTGGCTGGCGCACGACACCGTGTTGGGCCAGGACGTGGCGCTCAAGCGGGCCCGGATCGACGACCACAGCGCCCGCGCCTTCGTCCGGCTGCGGGACGAGGCACGGGCGTTGGCCAAGTTCCGCCCGCACCGCAACGTGGTCACCCTCTACGACGCCGTCCAGATCGGCCAGCCGCCGGCGGTCGAGTACTGGTTGGTCATGGAGTACGCGGCGGGCGGCAGCCTGGCCGGCCGGGACCCGATCTGCCCCCGTGAGGCGGCCTTCATCGGCGCCCAGATCGCCGGCGCGCTCACCGCCCTGCACGCGTCGGGCATCGTGCACTGTGACGTCAAGCCGGGAAACATCCTGCTCAGCGGCAACGGCACGGCCAAGCTGACCGACCTCGACGCCGCCCACCGCATCCCCGGCTTCGTGACCCGCACCCCCAACCGGGGCATCTCCTACACGCCGGACTACGCCGCGCCCGAGGTGGTCCAGGGCATGCCGGTGCCGGAGTCCGACGTGTTCTCGCTCGGCGCCACCCTCTACGCGTTGCTGGTCGGCCGCCCCCCGCTCGGCGACGGATCCCGTTCGGTCGGCGCGGGACCGCGCCCGACCGGTGCCGACGACGCCTCACGCTCCGACGCGGGGGCGGCACCTGTCGGGCCGGGCGACACGACGCGGGTCGACGAGGAGCCCGCCGGGGCGACCCGGCCGTGGCCGCGGTGTCAGGGCGACCTGGCGCGACGGGACGACACGCTCGGCCCGCTGCGCGAGACGCTGGACGCGATGCTGGCGACGCGGCCCCAGGAGCGCCCCACGGCGGCCGAAGCGTGCCGCCGTCTGGAGCGGGTCGTGGCGATCGCCGACCAGCCCGACCCCGAGCCCGCCCCGGAACCGGGCTCCACGCCGGCATCGCGGCGGCCACCCGGCTCGGAGCCGGTGTACGAAGCGGCCTCCGAGGGCGGGACGGACGTCGGCTCCGAGGCGGAGCCAGCGGCCGCGGCGGCGGCCGGGACGCGCTCAGGGGGCGGGTCGGGGCCGGGAGCCGGGTCGGGGACCGGGTCGGGGACCGGGTCGGGGTCCGGGCGGGAGGTGGAGCGGGGCTCGGGGCCGGGGCCCGGAGGGCAGGGGGCGGGGCCGGACGGCGAGGACTCGTGGCGGGACCGCTGGCGCTCGGCCGGGCGGCTCCGCTGGCTGGTGCCGCTGGCCACCGTGGCCGCCGCCGTGCTGCTCGTCGCCCTCACCGTGCCCCTCCCCTTCGGCGACGACGACCGCGACGCCAACGGCGCGGGCCGGCGCGAACCGAGCCGGCCGGCCCCCGCCCAGCCGGACCAGCCGCCGGCCCGCGACGCCGACCCCTGCGCCCTCGTACGCCCCCAGGTCCTCGCCCGCTACGGCGACGCCCGTCTCGACCCGGCCTACGGCAACTTCGACCGCTGCGATGTCATCGTCACCGACGGCGCGGACAGCACCGTGGACGTCAAGGTGGACTTCAGCAACGACCCGCCCTCCGACATCGCCCCGCCCGCCCGCTCCGTGGGCCCGGTCGGCGTCGCGGAGCTGCCGCCCGAGAGCGACCAGTGCACGCGCTCGCTGCTGCCCGGCGGGCGGAGCCGGTTCAGCGTCTACGTCACCGCCCACCAGACCGACGACGGTCCGGCGCCACTGTGCGAGATGGCCGACACCGCCGCCACCTACGCGGCCCGCCAGCTCGCCGACGGCACCCCGCCCCCGCGCACGGTCCAGCCGGCGGCCGAGTCGCTGGCCCAACTCGACGCGTGCACCCTGCTCGACGCCCAGGCGCTGTCGGTGGTGCCCGGCATCGACGCGAGCGACCCGGACGTCGGATACGGCAACTGGGAGTGCGACTGGCGCAGCACCACCAGCGACATCGTCACCGACGTACGCTTCGACCGGGGCCAGACCTCCCCCACCCCGCACAGCCGACGCACCCGGCTCAGCGGACGCGAGGCCGTCATCGAACCGGAGGGTGACGGCTCGGACTCCTGCCGCGTACGCGTACGCCACCGCGAGTTCACCGACAGCAACGGCCGCCGGGCCGTGGAGGAGGTGCACCTCGTCGTCGACGGGCCACAGCCCGTGCCCAAGCTGTGCGCCATGGCCACCCGGCTGGCCACCTCGGCCGCCGCCGAACTCCCCGCACCGCGCGCCTAGTCACCGCACGGCGGCGCGCGCCCGGGTGGCCCCCGTGAGCGCGCGCTGACCGGCGCGATTACCGTATGGCCATGACCGATTCCGAGGATGTGCGACGCATCGCGCTCTCCCTGCCGGAGACAGTGGAGAAGATCGCCTGGGGCATGCCCACCTTCCGGGTGGCCGGCAAGATGTTCGTCACCGTCCCCGACGACGAGTCGTCGTTCGCGGTGCGCTGCCCCATGGTCGAGCGCCAGGAGCTGATCGCGGCCGAGCCTGCCAAGTTCTGGGTGCCACCACACGAGGCGAGCTCGCACTGGGTACGGGTCCGCATCGCGGCCCTCGACGACGAGCGGGAACTGCGTGACATCGTCGTCGACTCCTGGCGGCAGGCGGCCCCACCGCGACTCCTGGAGAGCTTCACCGCCCCGGCCTGACCCGCCTCCCCGAGGCCGTCACCCGTCGCGCGCCCGACCAGCCGTGCCCCGGCCGGTGCGGTCTAGCCCAGGGTGTGCAGCAGCGCTCGGCAGGCGTCCGCGCAGCGGCGGCACGCCTGGGCGCAGATGCGGCAGTGCTCGTGCGCGTCCGCGTGCCGCTCGCACTCCTGCGCGCAGGAGACGCAGACGACGACGCACGCCTGGAGCTGGGCGCGGGTGACGTTGATGTCGTAGCCGGTGTGGCGGGAGAGCACCGAGGCGGTGGCCGCGCAGATGTCGGCGCAGTCCATGTCGGTACGGATGCACCGCGTCAGGTCGCCGACCGCGCCCTCGGCCAGACAGGCGTCGGCGCAGGCCGTACACGCCTGCGCGCACGTGGCGCACTCCTCGATACACCGCTCCAGGGCCGCCCGGTCCACACCGCCCAGGTCGGCCGGGTAGGTGTGCAGCATGTCCTTGACCACCGTCGTCATGACGGCCTCCTCGTCGGTCGGGGCCGGCCGGACCGACCCGCCCGGCAGGGTGTCTCGCTCCCCGGGTTTCACCACGGGGCCACCGCAAACGCCCCGCGCCCGCCGCGCCGACGGTGCGCGCGCAGCCGATCTACCCTTATCTACCGGTATGGGAGAAATCGGAGCACAATGGAACCGGCTGCACGCCGCATGACGCGGCCAGACTGGTTCGAACCGAAGGAGGCGGGACTCATGGCCAACGTCTCGCACCACCCGGGCGACCTGGCGGATCACCCGGACGTATCGGAGATGCGCGACCGCTACGCCCGCGTGCTGGGGCGCCCGGGCGTGGTGGCGGTGGACGGACTGCTCCTGCTCGCCGGACTGTACGTGGCGATCTCCCCATGGACGGTCCACTTCGCCGCGGCGGAGCCCGAACTCGCCCGTAACAACCTGATCATGGGCATAGCGGTGGCCGTCATCGGCCTGGCGCTGACGGTGGCACCGGAGCGGATGGGTGGCCTCAGCGGCGCCTGCGCGGCGATCGGCGTCTGGCTGATCGTCTCGCCCTGGGTGGTCACCCGCCACCCCGACACCGGAATGATGTGGAACAACATCGTCGCGGGCGGCGTCATCTGCCTGTTCGGCCTCGTCGCCGCGGCCATGGTGACCCGGGCGAGCAAACACACCTAGGACCACTGCCCACCACCTCACCGAGGTGGCCACCGCGCCGGCGCACACACCCGCCGGCGCGGTCGCGCGCCCGACACCGGCGAACCACGATCCGGGAGCGACGCGCGGCCGGCCACGGGGCGCGACGCGCGAGATCGTACGGCGAGACGGCGCGCTGGCGCGCGGCGGAGGGCAGGTCGCCGCCTCCCGCGCTGGCCCACGCGCCGGACTCCCCCCGCGCGATCGCCGGCCCCGCCGGTCTCGACCGCCTCCACCGCACCGCCGCGCCCCACCCGGACGCTCCACCAGGCTGACACCGCCGGCGGGCCGCCCCGTCGGCGCGGGGTCAGCGCTCGGCGGTCGCGGCGTACGGTCGGTGCCTGGCCAGCCAGCCCTCGGCGTAGGCGACGGCGTCCGGCAGGGCGAACAGTCGCGCGTCCGCGGCGCCCACCGTGCCGCGCGCCACCGGGTGTTCCCGCTCGAAGGCCGCGCCCAGCTCGTCGAAACGGTCGTCGTCGACCTCCACGTCGCGCACGGTGATCCAGCGGCGGCCGGCGGGGGTCATGGCGGCGAACGAGTTGTCCCCCCGGGGCCCGGGAATCCGGTACTCGGCCAGGTGGAAGGCGGAACACGAGTCGTACCCCACGCCCAGCAGCAGCACCCGCGCCCCGGCCGCCTCCAGGTGGGCCAGCGGGCTGCGTTCGCCCATCCGGCAGTCCGGCGCGTGGTCGGCCACGATCGCCTGGGCACGCGGGCCGACGGCGGCGAAGGAGGTCTGCGGGTGGGCGCTGCGCGCCGCGCCGGGCCAGGTGCGGACGGTCTCCGGCACCACTCCCACGTGGAAGCTGCGCGTGGTGGCCGGGTCGTAGGCCGGGGTCTCGGCGCGGATGACCGGCCACCACTCCCTGGGCACGGGCGGGTTGACCCAGCCGGCCGGGTCCGAGTTCTCGGCGGTGTGCGTGGGCACCACCAGGGTGCCGCGCGGCCCGAGCACGTCGAGGAGGGCCGCGACGACGGCTGACGCGCCGCCGCAGACCCAGCCGAGCGCGCTGAGCGAGGAGTGCACCAGGACGCTCTCACCGGGCCGTAGCCCCAGCGTGCGCAGCTCGGTGGCGACGGAGTCGCGTGTGTTCAGTGGGCCGGTCGCGGGCGCTGGGGACATGGTGGGGAAGTGTGTAACACCCGGCCGGGCGCCGCCACCCCATTTCGCGCGCCGCGCGCGCCACCGTCGGCCGCTCCACCGGCGACCCGTCCCACGCCCCGTCAACTCCACACGCTGGCGATACCCTTGGACACGAGCGTGTTCTTGTTCAACTCAGCGCCGTGAAAGGGAATTCCGTGAGCAGTCTCAACAAAGGGCTCAAGAAAGTCGAGGTGGCCCTCAAGTGGGACCCGAGTCCCGCGGGCGAGCCGATCAATGACCTCGATATCATCGCCGCGACCTATTCCACCGAGGCGCCGTACGGGAAACCCGTCTATCTCGTGCACTTCGGCAGCCGTTCGCCGGACGGCACCATCATCCTGAACCGGGACAGTCAGACCGGCCAGGGCTTTGGCATGGACGAGGTCATGACCCTGGAGCTCGACCGGCTCGCGGAGTCCTACGAGCGGGTCGTGGTGGGTGTGGTCATCCAGCAGGGCGGCGGCCACAAGGCGTTCGGCGCTGTGCCGAACACCGCCGTGCGGATACAGGAGCGCTACACCAAGCTCGTCGAGTACGACTTCTCCGGTGTCTCGGCGGCCACGGCGGCCACCATCGCCGAGTTCACCCGGGACGAGGCGGGAGAATGGACTCTGCGGGAGGTCATCCGTGGATTCGACACCGACCCCGCGGGATTCGCGGAGCTGATGGGCCAGCGCCCCGTATAAAGGCGACGTCCGGCGATCCCGACGCCTCGTTCGCCCACCCTTGTCCTCACTGTCCCTTGCGGGCCGCGTAATGTCGCGCGGCCCGCACTCTGTTTCCGCACCTGGTGGTGCACCAGCGGCGCGCGGCGTGCGAGCGCAGGAACCAGCGCGCGCAGCCGCGCGCCCCGCACTCGGCGAGCAGCGCGGCCTCCGGGCCGGTCAGCAACTCGGTGCCGTCGTCGGCGAGCAGGGAGAGCGCCGCGCCGGCCGGGTTGCCCGTGTCGGGTTCGTCCGCGCGGCGCGGGCCCTCGGCGCCCCAGGTCAGGCGGGGGGTGGGCGGGGCGGTGGCGAGCGCGGCGTTGAGCGCCCGCAGGCTGGCGGCCGGGGGCGTGGCGTGGGTCTCGTGGGCGGCGAACAGGTCCCGGAGCGCCTCGCGCAGCGTGCGCAGCGTGCCGAGTTGGCGGCCGGTCAGGGTGACCGGGTCCGCGAGGAGCCCGTGGCGGACCAGCCAGAGATGGGCGGCCTCCGTGTCCTCCAGCAGGTCCACCGGGCCGTGGCTGATCTCGAAGCGCGTGTTCACCAGAGCGAGCGAGGCGAAGCGCTCCTCGCCGGGCACCGGCGGCTGGCGAAGGTAGTACGGCGCGTCGTGGTCCATCACCTCATGTTAACGCTTGCACTTCTCCGTGAGGAGGTCTAGCGTCCCTCACGTTAAACAACATCAGAAAGCGTGAGACTTCCTGGAGGTGCCCTCGTGGCCATCGATGTCGACAAGCTCCGTGGCGACTTTCCGATCCTCGAACGGACGATGGACAGCGGTGCGCGGCTCGTCTATCTGGACTCGGGCGCCACGACCCACAAACCCCTGTCCGTCCTGGACGCCGAGCGCGACTTCTACCTGACCCGCAACGCCGCCGTGCACCGGGGCGCGCACCAGCTCGCCGGCGAGGCGACGGAGGCGTACGAGGCGGCGCGGCACACCGTCGCGCGCTTCGTCGGCGCGGCCGACGACGAGATCGTCTTCACCAAGAACGCGACCGAGGGCATCAACCTCGTCGCCTACGGGCTCGGCCAGGCCCCGCTGGACGGGTCGGGCCCGGCCTGGGTGGGGCCCGGCGACAGGATCGTGGTCACCGAGATGGAGCACCACGCCAACCTCGTGCCCTGGCAGCAGCTCGCGGCCCGCACCGGGGCCCGGCTCGACTGGTTCCGGCTGACCGACGAGGGCCGGCTGAACCTGGACGACCTGGACCGGCTGATCGACGCGGACACCAAGGTGGTGGCCCTCAGCCACCAGTCCAACGTGCTGGGCACCATCAACCCGGTGCGCCTGATCGCCGACCGGGCGCACGCGGTCGGTGCCCACGTCGTGGTCGACGCCGCCCAGTCGGTGCCGCACCGGGCGGTGGACGTGATGGAACTGGGCGCCGACTTCCTCGCCTTCTCCGGTCACAAGATGCTGGGGCCCAGCGGTGTGGGTGTGCTGTGGGGCCGCAGTGAGCTGCTGGCGGCGCTGCCGCCGTTCCTCACCGGCGGCTCGATGATCGAGATCGTGGAGATGGACCACGCGACGTTCCTGCCGCCACCGCAGCGGTTCGAGGCCGGCGTGCCGATGGCGGCCCAGGCGGTGGGGCTCGCAGCGGCCGTCGACTACCTGCGGGCGCTGGGCATGGACGAGGTGGCCGCCCACGAGGACGCGCTGACCGCCCGGGCGATCGAGCGCCTGGGCGAGATCCCGGGCGTGCGCGTCATCGGCCCCCGGGACCTGACCGACCGGGGAGCGGCCGTCTCGTTCACGGTGGCGGACATCCATCCGCACGACGTCGGCCAGGTGCTGGACGAGCGCGGCATCGCCGTACGCGTCGGGCACCACTGCGCGCGCCCCATCGTCCGTCGCTACGGCGTTCCGGCCACCACCCGGGCCACGTTCTACGTCTACAACACGCTGGAGGAGGTCGACGCGCTGGCCGACGGCGTCCGCGCCGCCCAGGCGTTCTTCGGGGCGTAGCGAGCCGTCAGGCCGGGGGCGGGGCATTCGAAAGGTTGGCCGAATCCGTGTCGCCGACACGGGCCGATGTGCTCGCTCCCCGCCGTGGCATTGGTCATTCTGGTGCGGTCAAATACCGTGCCCCACAGTGACTTTGATGGGGCGTCACGAACGGTGGTTGGTCGTGAAGTCGCCGGCGCGGCTCAAGTTGGGTGAGTTACGTCAGATCAACGTGCGGGTCTCCACACACCCCGGGCTCTCGGTGCGTTCGCTGTTCTCGGACGTGCTCGGCGGCCCGCCGCAGGGTGTGCCACCACGTCTCCGCCAGACGATCCGGGCCGCGCTGCCACCCGGTGCCGCGCGGCTGCTCAGGTCGCTGTTCGCCTCCTCCCCCGCCCCCATGCCCTCCCAGCTGACCACGGCGTTGGACCCGTTCGCCGAGGGTGGTGTGGAGGCGCAGCTGGAGCGCATCCGCGACCTGTCCTCCGATGCCGTACAGCACCAGGTGGTGCGGCACTTCGCGGGCCAGCCGCCCGCCGTCTGGGACCGGCTCTTCCAGCACCCCCGGGTGTTCTCGGCCGCGTCGGCCAGCGTCCAGGAGGCCATCTGGCGCACCTACGAGCCGATGTGGCGGCGGGCGGCGGGCGTGCGGGCCCGGGAGGTCGAGCGGGTGGGCACCGCGCTGGTCACCAACCAGCTCGACCTGGTCCTCTCCGACCTGGGCCCGGGGTGCCAGCTCGTGGACTCCACCCTGCACTTCGCCGACCCGACGCGGGTGCACGGCGGCCCCCCGGCGCGTGTCCCGCAGGCGGCGGGCAGTGGCCTGCTGGTGCTGGCGCCGCTGTTCTCCGGGACCCAGGCGTTGGCGGGTTGCTCCGCCGGGGGCGACAGCCTGTGGGTGGGCTATCCGCCCGCGGGCCTGGCACAGGCGCTGGAGAGCGCCAGCGGGCCCGAGGCGGACTCGGACGCGCTGGTGCTGGTGCTCGGAGAGCAGCGGGCGGCGATCCTGCGACACGGCCGGCGCGGCGCCACCATGACCGAACTCGCCAACCACCTGGGGTGTTCGCCGGCGACCGCGACCTACCACTGTGCCCAGCTGGAGCGCGCCGGGCTCGTACAGCGGGTACGTCAGGGGCGTACGGTGCGGCTGCGCCTGGCCGCCCGGGGCGCCGCCCTGCTGGACCTGCTGCGGTGATCCCGGCCGGCCGCCGCCCCGGGTGCTCGCCCGCCCCGCGCCCGCGCCTAGCGGGAGGTGCCCGCGGCTCCCGAGGGCACGGCGTCGCGCGGTACGTAGGCCACCCAGACCGGGCCACGGGCGAAGGCCAGGCGCTTGCCGTCGGGCGTGCTGAACTCCGTGCCCCGGGTGGCGGACGGCCGCTCCCAGCGGGCCTGGTGCGCCCTGCCGTCGCGCAGCACCAGGGCCGGCCCCGACCCCGTGGTGTCGGTGAAGGGCGAGGCGCTGCCCAGCCGGTCGTGGAAGCGGGAGTCGCGGATGGTGACGCCCTGGACGACCACAGTCGCCGGCCCGCGCCCCTGGGCGTCGGCCACCGGCACCGACTGCCCGTCCATCGCCACCCGGTAGCGCTCGCGCCCGCCCGCCCAGGTGAAGGAGACGGCCGCCGCCGGGTAGCGGACGGTGTACGCGGGGGTGTCACGCCCGCCGGAGGGCGCGGCGCCGAAGCGGAAGCCGATGTCCGCCGCGTCCTCGGCGTCGGAGGCGGCGGCCAGGGCGCGTTCGGGCCGCAGGTAGAGGTTGTGCGGGGCGGCCCGGTCGCGGCTGCGCGTGTACGCGTCGGCGACCTGCTCGGGCGGTACCGGGTGCAGCGGGGCGTCCTTGACCAGCGGCAGCAGTTTTGACTGGGCGCCCGAATAGGCGAAGGCGGGCTCACCGAACTGGCGCAGCAGCTCCAGGTCCGTCTCGCGGGCGCTGCGCACCGGGCCGACGCTGGGCGGCAGATGGGAGGAGTAGACGGCCATCAGCCGGGAGAGGCCGGCCTCCACGCGCTCCACGTAGACGATGTCGGCCGCGCCGAGGCCGCTCTGGGGCCGCGCCGGGCCGACGTTGTCGATCTTCACGGCGAGCACGGGGGCGTCGCGCGCCGCGAGGCCGGTGAACGGGGAGGTGCCGTCCTCGGGCGCGTCGCTGTCGTCACACCCGACGGCGGACAGGGCGAACACGGTGGTCAGTACGGCGAGCCATGCCGCCGCCCGGCGTTTCCCGTTGTCCACCGCAGCCCTCTTCGTTCGTGGGTCCCGCTCCAGGAGACATCATCGGCGCCGGCGCCGCCAGTGGGGCTCACCCGTCGTTGGGGGAGCGCCCCGCCGGCGCGTCCGGGCGGGGTCTGGTGCGCGGGTAGGCCGGGATCACGCTGGCGATGGCCGCGCCCAGCGCCGCCCGCCCCGCGCTGGGCGCCGTGCGACCCGTGGCCGGTGGACTCTGGGGGCCGCGCGGCGCGCGGGTCGCGGCGCGGGCCTCGCGGAGCGAGCCGTGCACCACGAAGGCGTGGTCCAGCCTGGTCAGCCGCAACATCTTGAGGGTGACCGGTCGGGTCGCCACCACACGCAGCCGGCGCCCGTCGACCATCAGCAGCTCGTGCAGGGCGCACAGCATGCTCAGCCCGCTGCAGTCGATGAAGGTCACCGGTCGCAGGTCGATGACGACCTCGTGGCTCGCGCCGGCGGCCAGCCGGCGCAGCCGGGGTGCGAGGCACTCGGCCGCCGCTATGTCGATCTCTCCGTGTAGCTCGACGACGGTGTTCGCGTCGTCGTACCAGCATCTCGCTTGATACTCGGAGTGCCACTGGCGCATGAGATGCCCTCATCGCTGTCGGTGCGTCCTCGGTTAGACGGTGAACCGTCGGTACGTGCCGAGATTCTGCTCCTCGACACGCGGCATACGTGCGGTGGGGGACGGTAGTCGCCAGGGGCGGGGCGACACCGGTCTTCACACTATTGCCGCTGTCACGTGCGACTACACCGACACTTACCAGCCAACTCCGAATCTGCCGTGGAACGGCCAGCTTTGGCCACCGGCGCCGCGAACGCGACTCTCTGACAGCGCTTGCGCCGCCTGCCTCGAAGATCACCCACGAGCCCCGGGCCGGCGTCGGGGAACGGCCGACTCCGTCGCCGTGACCGCAGCGGGGCCGGTGAGCGCGGCGCGCCGACCGCATGACCCGTCTCGCGCTCGGGCACACCGCGTGGCCGCCCGGTCCCGGCACGTACCGCGTACGGCGCGTGCGCGAAGGGCCGACAGAAAGCGCCGCCATCGCGGCGCGCGGCCAAGCATTCGCCGGTCATCTGGCCGGTTCCGGCCTGTACTCGATGGCGGGCGCTCGGCGGGGGGCGCGAACGGTGCGACGCGTCGCGCGGGCCGGCCGGTGCGGCGGCGGGCGGGCCCGGGGGCGCGGGGCGGGCGTGGGCGCGGTCGGAGGCGGGCCGGGGCGGCCCGGCCCCGGGCCGAGGGCGCGGGCCCGCGATCCCGGCGCTGGCCACGGGCCCGACAGGCGGGCGAACGGCTCGATCGGGACTACCGCGCGGGCCCAACACCCCTCGCGCGACAGGCCGGTAGGTGACGCGGGCGTTCGACGGCGGCCGAGGAGCGGTCACCTGAAGCCCACAGGATGGCCGAAAGCTTTCCCCCGGCGTACGCCTCTTCTTCGCGGCGGCGCCCCGTCTCCCCGAAAGCCTCCTGACACACCGGCGTACGGCCGCGAAATTCGCTGTTCCCCCAACGGCCGGCGACGTAGTTTCCGACACATGAACAACGCAGCCAGTACGGCACCCCCACGCCTGACCCGTCTCACCTTTCACGGCCCGCTCTCGGAGGCGCGGGCCGCGCGCATGATCGACCGCGTCGCCCGGACCAACCCCACCAGCGTGCTCGACATCGGCTGCGGTTGGGGGGAGTTCCTGCTGCGTACGCTGGCGGCGGCACCGAACGCCACCGGCGTGGGCGTCGACCTCAGCGAGGAGGATGTCGCCCGTGGTCGGGCCGCCGCCACGGATCGCGGGCTCGGCGAGCGGGTCGCCTTCCACGCGGAGTCGGGCGTCGCGACCACGCGCGGCCCCGCCGACGTGGTGATCTGTCTCGGCGCGAGCCACGCCCTGAGCGAGGTCGAGCCCCCCGGGCACACGGCCGCCGCGCTCACGGCGTTGCGCGGCCTGGTCAACCCGGGCGGGCGGGTACTCCTCGGCGAGGGCTTCTGGCAGCGCACCCCCTCCCCCGCCGAGCTGGCCGGCATGTGGCCGCAGGCCAGCGCGGAGGAACACCCCAGCCTGGCGGGGCTCGTCGATCTCGCGATCGCCGCCGGGTTCCGCCCGGAGTGGATCGAGTCGGCGGGCCACGACGAGTGGGAGGAGTTCGAGTCGGGCTACCGGGCCGACGTGGAGGAGTGGCTGGCCCAACACCCGACCCACCCCGAGGCGGAGCCGGCCCGCGCGCGGGTGGACCAGCAGCGCTCGCGCTGGCTGCGCGGCTATCGCGATGTCCTGGGCATCGCCTACCTCACGCTGATCCCGGTGGCGTGAGACAGGACCCCGCCCACCTCACGCCCCGCCCACCTCACGCTCCGGCCTCCGCCGCCGCCTCGGCCTCGGCGATGCGGTGCCTGGCCTCGGCCCAGTCGATCGGCAGGGTGTCGGCGGGGGCCGTCCAGAAGACGAACCGGGACCGGCGGGTGACCGCGCCCAGCTCCCGCATGATCGAACGGTGCGGTTCGGCGCGGGCGTAGGCGTGCACGGCTTGTTCGTTCTCCCAGGCCGACAGTGTCCAGAAGACGCCCCGGAGGGGCTCGGCGACCAGCGTGACGCCGAGCGCCCCCGGGGCCTTCCTGGCCTGCCGCAGGGCGAGCAGGGACTTCCAGAAGAAGCGCGGCACCTGCGCCCGCGAGCGGAGCTCCAGCCGGGAGGCCATGACGACGGCCCGGGTGGCGGGGTCGGGGGTGGCGGCGGTGATCCACGGCAGAGTGGGCATGGCGGTTCCTCGATGTGGGGTGGTGGACTGCTCCGACTACAGTAGGCAGCAGAACTATCTACTACGGATAGTGGCACTGCCTACCAGTGCCTGCCAGTCGAGCGGGGCGCGATGCCGAGGAGAACGACGTGAAGATGTCCGAGCTGAGCCGTCGCAGTGGGGTGGCCATCCCCACGATCAAGTTCTACCTGCGGGAGGGCCTGCTGCCGTCCGGGCACGCGACGGCTACCAACCAGGCGGACTACGACGAGGACCATCTGCGCCGGCTTCGGCTGGTGCGCGCGTTGATCAGCTTCGGTGGGCTGTCCGTGACCGCCAGTCGCGAGGTGCTGAACGCGATCAGCGAACCGCTCGACCTTTACCACACGCTCGGCGTCACGCACTACGCACTGGGCTCGCCGGTGGCCGACACCGGCGCGAGCCCCGGCACGGGCGGCGCCGACGCGGCCGGCGCGGGCGAGGACTGCGCGGCGGAGGCGGCGGCACTGGTGGAGCGGATGGGGTGGACGGTCAGCGACCAGTCCCCGGGCCGGGCGGCGCTGGCCGCCGGACTGCGCGCGCTGCGCCGGGTGGACGCCAGCCTCGGGGCGGACGAACTGGCGCCCTACGCCGAACTCGCCGAGGCCACCGCCCGCCTGGACCTCGACCATCTCACGGGCATCGACGACCGCATCGACGTCGCCGAACGCGCGCTGGTGCTGACCGTCCTGCTCGAACCGGTCCTGGCCACCCTGCGCCGGCTCGCCCAGGAGAACGAGGCGATGCTGCGCTACCCGAGTCAGCCAGCGGCGCCCGAGCGGGACCCGGAAGCCCCGCACGCCCCGCGCGCCGGCGGGAGCGACCCCACAGGCTCGGGCTCCCACCGCTCGGCCTGACCACCCGCGCCCCGCGCGTACCCCCGCACGCCCCTGCGCGCCGGCGCCGCTCCCCGGGCCAGCCCCCTCCGGGGCACGCCACCACCCGCTCCCGGGGCGGGGCTCAGCGGCGGCCGAAGAACTCCAGCTCGGCGATGGCGACACGCCGCTTGGGGCTGCCCCCGTACGCCGCGTCGATGGTCACCCGCACCCGGGAGACGTCCGAGCCGCGCACGTCGAAGGTCTGCTGGCCGGGCTGGTCCCTGAGGTTGACCGCTTGGGTGGTGCGCTCGCCCCGCGCGTCGAAGAGTGTGACCGTCAGCTCGGCCGGGCGGGCCTGGGCCAGGAACTCGTCCTGGTTGACCGAACCGCCCGCGATGACGAGCAGCTTCCGCAGCCGCACCGGCTTCTCGAAGGTCGTCTCCAGATACTGCCCGGTGGCCGGGCCAGTCTCGGCGGGCGCCCAGTAGCGGTTGGTGAAGCCGTCGAAGGCGGCGCCCGCGCGGTGACCGGCGGCCTCGCTGGAGGCCCGGCCGGCCTCGGGTCGCAGCGCCTCCGGTGTACCGGTCCGGTCCTGGGTGAAGGTGAGCGCGTCCGAGAGCTGGGAGCGGGCGAAGTACGCCGCGCCCAGGAGAACCAGCAAGGTCAGCGGCAGCGCGAGCCGTGGCCGGGACCACGTGCGGTGGCGGGGCCGACTGCCGGCCACCAGCACCCGGTCCGGGTCCCGCCCGAACAGCCGCCGCCACCAGGGCAGTTGACGCCGCCCAGACGACGGGTTCGCGGTGGCGAGCTCCGCGCCGCACCGCAGGCACAGCCGGCGTTCGTACGGATTGTCCGCCCGGCAGCGCGGACAGGGCCGGCCGCTCGCCGACCCGCCACGGCCGGCCGCCGGCGGCGGCCCGGGGTCGGCGGACGCACCCACCCGGTGGTCGGGTCCGACCTCGTCCCCGTCGCCGACCCGGTCCCCCGGGCGCCGCGGCGCCACCGGCTCGGACGCCGGCCGTGCCGCCTCGGGCGGCAGCGGCGGGCGCGGCGGGCGAAGTCTGGCGGGGCCCGCCCCAGGACGTACGGGCCGCGCCGGCGCCGCCGGGCCGTCGGGCGTCGAGCCGGACGACGGCCCGGGGCTGGAGGTGGGGCCGGGGTGGACGCTGGGGCTGGGTCGAGAGTCAGGACCCGGCGTACGCCCACGGCCGGACCCGGGGCCGGGTGCCGGCTGGGCACCGGGCGACGGGTGGGGAGCAGGGCCGGGTGCTCGCTGCGGGGCGGGGCCGGGCGACGGCTGGGGGTCGGGCGTTCGCCACGGGGCGGGGTCGGGTGGCGGTTGGGGCCCTGGCGGGGGCCCGGGTGTCGGGCGGGCGCCCTGCCCGGGTGGCGGGCCCGGCGGTGGACCGGCCTCCGGCCCGGAGAGTGCTGCTGCGCCACCGCGCGATGGCGGGCCGGCGGCCGGTGGGGGCGCGCCGGGCGCGGGGCCGGTGGGTGGGTTGGGGGCGTCGGAGCCGGGGGGTGGCGCGGGGGCGCGCGGGGTGGTGGCCGGTCCGGACGGGGCCGGTGACGTGGTCGGCGGCGGCCCGGGCCGGGCCAGGGGCGCCTGTGGTGGCGCGGGCGGGGTGGCCGCGGGCGGAGGAGTCCGCGGCGGGGTGGCCGGTGGGGGCTCGGGGTGGGGCGGGGGTACGGCGGGAGGCTGGCCGGCGCCGCCGACGGGGGCGCCCGTGTCGGCGCGGCCCGTACCGGTGTGGCCGCCCATGGACTCGCCGGCGTGCTCCCAGTCCAGGAAGGCCCGGCAGGAGGCGCAGAACCGGGCGCCCGGCTCGTTGCGGTGTCCGCAGTCGGGGCAGGTCATGTCGGGTCCGTCGAGGCGTCGCTGGGCAGGACCTCCACCGCGTACCCGAGGTGCGCGGGCACCTCGGCTTCGACCAGACGCACCAGGCGGGCCCGGTCGAAGCCCGCCGGGTCGGCCACCCGCAGCCGGACGCGTACCCAGGGCGGCGCCGAGCCGGGCAGCGGGCCGCCGGAGCCGACCGCCCAGGTGGTGGCGCCGCTCTCGGTGATCTCGGGTTCGACTCCGGTCTCCACTCGGACGGCCTCGGCGAGCCCGGCGCGGGTGCCCCGCCGCCGGTGGCGTACGACGGCGCCGGCGACCACCGCCCGGCGTTGGTCCTCGGGCCGCTGTTCGTCCGTGCGGGCCGCGACCCAGCCCGCCATCCAGGTCACGAAGTCCTCCGGGGCGGTGCGCGGGTGCAGGTAGGCGGGCAGGTTGTCCAGGGTCAGCAGGACGGGGGCGAGCACCTCGTCCAGCGCGCCGAGGAAGCGCAGCAGGAAGTCCTGGTCGAGGTAGACGGCGGGGAGTTGGTCGGCCAGCGGGTGCGGGGTGGGCAGTCCTGGTATCGCGGCGCGCATCGTCAGACCTCCAGGACCCGCAGTTGGTGTGCGAAGCTGAACACCAACGCGTGCTCGTCGAGGATGATCTTGTTGGTGGGGTCGGCGCGTTCGCCGGTGACCGGGTCGGCGGGGAAGAGCAGCACGTCCTCGATCAGTTCGACGCCCGGCAGTCGCTGCAACACGGCGTACACCTCTCCCGCGTGCACCGGCCGTCCGAAGGGCCAGCCGTCGCCCTCGGGGCCGCCCGAAAGCGGGTTGAAGTAGCCGTAGAGGGCGGCCAGGCCGGCCTCGCGGAGCTCCTCGCCCGCCGCGCCCCGCCGGGCCCGCACCGCGGCGACGACGGTGACGCCCTGGTAGTAGGGCGACTCGACGTGCAGCCTGGCGCCCAGCGGGCGGCGTTCGTCGAGGTGGGCGGCGATCATCGCGAGCGTCTCGGGTGGCGGGGTCAGCTCCTCGAAGCGCACCCGGCCGCGCTCGTCCCCGCGCCCGGCCGGCACCACGAGCAGCCGTACGCCGCCCGCGTCCGCGTCCCGCTCCACCCGCCCGTCGGCGCCCTCGCCCGCCAGCTCCCCCGCCGCCACGCAGTGCACGCGGGCCACATCGGGCGCGGCCTCGCGGGCCAGTCGCTCGTAGTCGTGGGGCACGACGGCCCGGTGCAGGGTGGCCAGGGTCAACGGCCCGCGCACCCGGGCCTCGTCCACGCTCTCGCCGTCCACGCCGCCCAGGGCCGGGCGGCGGTTGTCGACGCGCGCCACGTACGGCATCGAGCTGCGCAGGATACGCAGGGCGTGCCGGGCGACGTTGCCGCGCCGCCCGCCGCCGGTGCGGTAGCGGCGCACCCGTACGGTGCCACCCTTGGGCGGCACGGCGCCGAACAGCCGTAGCGAGCCGTCGTGTTCGCGTACGCCGGGGCCGAAGTCCACTCGCCCGGAGTTGGGATCCAGGGTGATGTGACGGTCGTACGCGGTGGAGTGGGCGAAGTCGTCCACGCGGGTCCACTCCACCCAGCCGGTGCCCTCGGCGACCTCCACCACGAAGGGTTCCTCGCTGGGCACCACCGGTGGCCTGGCCACCTCGAAGCTCTGCCCCGGCACGCCGTCGCAGACCCCGATGACCTCCTCGGTGACGGTCTCGGCGTGACTGGCCTCGACGGTGCCGCCGATGGTGAACGCGGTGATCTCCCGGACGGTCGGCGACGCCACGTAGGTGGGCTGGCCCGGCGCGGCCGTCAGCAGCCGACAGCGGATCCAGCCCGCGGTGTGCCCGGCCACCACCGACGCGAGGTGGCCCGGCGGCAGGTGCACGATCACCTCGCCGGCCTTGTTGAAGCCACCCGTGTCGTCCTTGTCCACCTCGCAGGCCACCCACGCGCCGCCGTCCCACGCCTCCCACAGCAGCGGCGGGCGGCGCGGGTCCACTCCCACCCCCTCGACCCGGCAGTCCAGCCGCAGCACCACGACACAGGCCGGCGCGGGCTGGGATAGGCCGACGTACAGGCAGTCGCCGGGGCGCGGGGTGGCGCCGAAGCAGCGCACGTCACGGCCGAGCGCCAACTCCTCGGTGCCGTCGGCGACCTCGCCCTGGGCCGGCCAGGTCGCCAGGTGGGCCAGCGAGCACGGCACGACGGGCAGGTCGGCGCTGGTGGTGAAGACCACGGACTCCTCGGCCTCGGTGCGCACGGTGGCCACCTCGGTGCCGGCCGGGACGCGTACCGGCTCCGGCTGTGGGGCCGAGAGCCAGAAGGTGACGTCGGTCCGGGCGGCGGTGGGTGGGTACAGGCGGACGCCGATCAGGTCGAGGAAGGCCAGGTAGTTCTTGTCCGGCACCCGGTTGAGCCGGTAGACGAGCTGGTCGACCATGGTGGCGAACGCCTCGATGAGGGTGACACCGGGGTCGGAGACGTTGTGGTCACTCCACTCCGGGCAGCGCTGCTGCACCAGCCGCTTCGCCTCGTCCACCAACCCCTGGAAACGTCGGTCGTCCAGGTTGGGGCTGGGGAGCGTCATGTGCCCTCCTCGTGCCGGGGGATCACGTAGAACGGGAAGACCAGGTTGCGCGGGTCGTTGGCGCCGCGTATCGCGTAGCTGATGTCGATGTAGAGCACACCGTCGTCGGCCTCGTCGAAACGCACCGCCACGTCGGCCACGTCGATGCGTGGCTCCCACCGCTCCAGGGCAAGGCGTACCTCGTAGGCGAGTTGGCCGGCGGTGCCCGCGTCGGCGGGGGCGAAGACGTAGTCACCGAGCGCGCAGCCGAACTCGGGGCGCATCGGCCGCTCGCCGGGCGCGGTGGACAGGATCAGCCGGATGGACTCGGCGATCTCCTGCCCGCCGTGTACCAGGGCGATGCCGCCGGTGGCGTCGGTGCGGGGCGGGAAGGCCCAGCCGGCGCCGATGAACTGCTGGACCATGGTCAGCCTCCGATCAGGACGGTGGGGCAGCCCGCGACGATCGGGGAGCCGCAGCCGGCCGCGTCGCCCACCCGGGCGGCGGGGCGGCCTCCGACGAACACGCCACGGCTGCCGGGCGGGCGCAGCGGGGACGGCGGGTGCGCGGCCGGGGACGCGCACTGGTGCGGGGTGCCGACGGTGGCCGCCGGGCGCCCGCCGATGAGCACCGTGGGCACACCCGGCCCGCCCACCACGCCCGGGTGGCCGGTCGGGTCGCCCACGCGGGCGGCTGCTGGCATGTGCGCTCCTCCCCTTCGGCACGGGACGGGTCGTGGTGGCTCCGGTGGTGGCGGGACGGCCTGTGGCGGGACCGGCTGTCGCGGGTCGGGTTGTCGCGGGGCTGGCTGTCGCGGGGCTGGCTGTCGCGGGGCTAGTTGATGCGGACGAGGGGGGCGTTGATGGCGACGGTCGAACCGCCCTTGACCTCCGTACGGTTGCCGGCGTGGACCGCGATCTGGTTGCCCCGCACCTCGACGGAGCCGCCGGTGGCGAGCTTGAGTGGGCCGTTGCCGCCGTTGACGCGCACCCCCTCGCGGGCGGTCAGCCGCACCGCGTCGCCGGCCAGTTCCAGCGCTCCCTTGCCGGCGTCCAGCGAGAGTCCGTCGCCGGCCCTGATGGTCACCCGTTGGGTGGCCTCGATCTCCACGGTCCCGTCGCTGTGCAGCACGATGGTGGTTCCCTTGCGGTCGAGGTTGATGCTGAGCTTGCCGTCGCCGGTGACCAGGCGCAGGCCCTGCGGGCCGTTCGCCGCGTCGAGGAGTTCCAGCTTGTTGCCCCCCTTGGAGCCGAACGCCCGCCTGGTGACCGCCCCGGTGGTGGGGTCGACGGCGCCGCCCTCCCCGGGCGCGCCACCGGCCGTGCCACCCTGGCCGCCGCCCGCGCCGCCGCCTGTGCCGGGCTTGTCCTGGCCGTTGTAGAGCGCGGCGAGCACGTACGGCCGGTCCATGCGGGCCTGATCGAAACCGACCAGCACCTCGTCCCCCACCTCGGGGATGAACGCCTCGCCGCCACCGATGCCGCTGGCCTGGGCGGTGCGGGCCCAGTCGCTGGCGTACTCGTCGGACAGCCACGGGAAGCGGACCCTGACCCGGCCCAGGCTCTCCGGGTCCTTGGTGTCGGTCACCGTCGCGTTGACCAGGCCGGCGCGGTGGGCGCCGGTGACCCCGCCGCCGGCCGGGCCGCCGGCGAGCCCGTACAGCGAGCGTTCCTGCTGGCCGGAGACCGTCAGCCAGGTCTCGTAGCCGCGTACGGCGTCGAAGACGTGCCGGGAGGAGGTGACGGTGTAGCGGCCCTCGAAGGGCTTGCCCACGCCGGCCAGGGTGACGGCGGCGCCGGCCCGCACCGCGGGGTTGCCCCGGATGACGGCCTCCAACTCGGCGAAGGAGCCCGCGATCCGCTGGGCCAGCGCCCTGGCCGCCTGGTCCACCTCGGCCTGGCTGCCGTAGGCGGCGTCGGTGGCGACGTAGGTGGCCTCGCCGAAGGGCTGGGTCGCCTGTGCCGCGGTGAGCCCGAGTTCCAGGGTGGCCGCCGTACCGGCGTCGGCCCGGCCGACCAGCGGCTGTTTGGCTCGTACGTCCCAGCCGCGCACCTCGACGGCGGAGACCTGTTCGGCCGCCGAGACGGCGGCCCGGCAGCGCAGCAGGTTGTCCCCCATCTCCAGGACCAGGGGGTTGGTGTCGGCGCGGGCCCCGGTGTCGGGGGCGCCGCCCGCCTCGGTGGGCTTGGTGACGTGGAGTCGCCCGTCGCGTACCCACGCCTGCGCGCCGGCGCTCTCGGCCAGGGTGCGGATGAACTCCCAGTCGGTGATGTTGGGTTGGGCCACGTGTTCCAGGACGGGGCCGGCCACGTCCACGGTGCCGGGGCGCAGCTTCGCGCGCTGGGCCACGCGGGCGACGACGTCGGCCAGCGTCATGTTCTGGTAGCTGGCGACGCGCCGGCCCCGCAGTAGTCGGTGCGACTCGTCCAGACCGCGTACCACCGTGAACGTGCCGGTGTCGTCGATGTCCACCTCAAGAGCGGTGACGTGCCCGCTCAGCAGCGGGCCGGAAGCTCCCTCGCCGGCCTGGGCCAGCAGCCGCACCGGGGTGCCGATCGCCAGGCCCGCCTGTTCCAGGAGGACCCTGCTGGGGTCGCGGAAGCGCAACAGGAACAGGTCGGGCAGCGTGCGGCTGTCGTCGACGTACGCCTCGACCAGCGTGTTGGCCCACGCGGCGGGCAGCGGGCGGCCAGCGACCTCGACCACCAGCGTCTTGGCGACACTGTGGCTCACCACGGGCCCGCTCCCGCCGACGCGTGGCCCGGCAGCGCGCCGGGGGTGGGCGCGGGGCCGCGCCCCGCCAGGGCCCGGGGCGCCGAGGCGAGCTGTCCCGGTGGCCCGCCGGCGGTCGCCGACCCGCTCACCGGCGCGGCCTGGGCGGGGGCGTGCCGTCGGGACAGTTCGTCGGGCGCGGGCAGCAGCAGTTCGCGACCGTCGGTCAGGCGCATCGGGTCGTCGATGTCGTTCGCCTCGGCGATGACCCGCCAGGCCGTGGGGTCGCCGTACTCGCGCCAGGCCAGTTCGGGCAGCGTGTCACCGGTGCGCACCTGGTGCACGCGGCGCGCGTGCAGCGCGCCGGAGGTCGGGTTCTGCCCCGGGGTCTCCCCGCTGATCTCCTCCATCGTCACCTGGCACACGGCCCGGATGGGCACCCCGGAGGTGGTGAACAGGGTGTACTTCACCTGGACCTGGCTCAGATAGCCGGGGAAGCCGGTGAGGCCGCCCCAGTGGAAGATCACCCACGGGGGCGACGAACGCCGCTGCTGTCGCGTCTCGCTGGTCGGTACGCAGCAGGCCAGCAGCTTCTCCACCGAGGTGACCACGCTGGTGTCCTGGGTGTCGCTGGCGTCGAAGAACATCTCCACGGTCAGCTTGCTGGGCTTGGGACCCTGGTACTCGGGCGGGCCCGCGCTCTTGGCCCCCTTGGCCGGACTGCGCTTCCAGGCCGCCGCCTTGGTGAGCGTCAGCTCCTTGGGGTTGAACTGGAAGTCGATCCGCCCCGCCGGCCCGCCCGGGGTCAGGCTCCCGCCGGGTGGCGGGGTGCGCATCTCCAGGTACGCGTGCTCCAGCTTGGGTCGCGCGCCGCCGCCCCCGCCCGCGCCACCGGTGCCCGCCGCGCTGAACGCCACGGCCCCGCTCATCCCCTCCCCCCGTGCCGGGTGTGTGGGTGGGTGTGGCGTCGGGTGTGCGCCTGGCGGGGTGGCTGGGGGGTGGTCCGGGTGTGGGTGTGGGTGTGGGTGTGGGTGTACACGCGGGTGTGGGGGCGTACACGAGTGTGGGGGCGTGTCCGGGTGCGGGTGTGGTCGCCGGGGCGGGTCGGGGGGTGTGTGCGGGTGCGCGGGGTGGTCACCGCTCAGCCCTCCATGACGTAGCCGTGGTGGGCGATCTCGATGGTCTCGATGGCCACCTTGGGTGACTCGGGGTTGAACGAGGGGCCGGTCCAGCGGACCGGCACCACCTCCAGCAGCCCCCACTGGGCGACCTTCACCCCGTCCCCGGTGCGGGCCTCGATGTGCGCGGTCTTGCGCTTGAACCCGCCCGTCATGCTGGCGAACCAGCGGGCCACCTTCTCCGTCTCGCGGGTCAGCGGCCGAGACAGCTTGACGTTGGAGTACTTCAGTCGGGTGGGAAGCTGCCACAGGTGGCCGTTGTTGCCACCCTCCTCGCGCTGTTCGAGCACCACCTCACACCCGAGGCCCTCACACGTGTTGAAGGAGCCCAGCTCGATGCCGTCGATGGTGACGACGAAGCACACGGTCACCGCCGGGTCGTCGGTCACGCTCATGCCGTACCTCCCTTCCCTGTCTGCTTGTCGGCGCCTGCTCGGCGGTGTCCGCGCGGCGGTGTCCGGTGCGCCGCCGCCCGGCTCACCACTGCTGGTCGGCGCACCACTGCTGGCTGGTTCGTCGGTGACTCGTTTGTCGGTGTCTGGGTCGTCGGTGTCTGGTTCATCGGTGTCTGGTCTCGATCAGGTAGCCGGCCCGTTCGCGCTCCAGCCGCAGTTCGGCCCGAAGCAGTCGGCTCAGCGGCGCGAACAGCGCCCGCACCAACTCGTCGGTGACGGCCGGGGCACCCGCCTCCCGGCCCTCGGTCGCTGACCGCCCCCCGGCCGGATCGGCCTCGGTCGAGGGCTCGTCGCCGCCCGACCCGGGTTCCGGGTCGGGTTCGGGTTCCGGGTCGGGCGGCGGGTCCGGTGGTGGTGGCTCGGCCGGTTCGGCGTCCCGCCCCACGGCCACCGGCAGCGCGGAGGAGGGCTGGCGGAAGACGACGGAGCCGTCGGCCGTCCGTCGCGCCACCCCGGCCGCGACGGCGACGGCCCCGGCGTCGAGCGGCGCCGTGCCCAGCGGCCCGACAGGGGCCGGCGCGTGCCCGGGGCCGGCCGCGCCCGGGGCGGACGCGGCGGCGCGTCGCGGCGCGGGCGGTGTACGAGGCGGGCCGGTGGGTGTCGGCGTGGGGCCGGTACGGGAGAGAGTCGGCCCGGCCGGCGTCGGCCCCGTACGCGTCGGGCCTGGCTCGCCGCGTGTCCCGCCCGACCCGTCGGCCGGCGGTCCGGCCCACCGCTGCACCCCGACGGCCGACCCACGCGCGGCGGCTCGGCGCGGCGCGGGTGGCGGGGCTAGCTCGGTGTCCGGCTCCGGCCACCGTACGGGCACGGCGTCGTCCGCCGCCGCGGGGGACGCCTCCTCCAGCGCCTCCCGGGCCGTGTCGGAGAACACCGGCACCGAGCGCTGTGCCACCAGCGGCGCCACCACCTCGACGGCCGGGGCCGGCCCGCTCGGCGCGGGCAGCGCGGTGCCGTCGGCCGAGGCCGGCCGCACCGGGACCGGAGCCCGCTGGACGGCCTCGGCCCGGGGCCAGGAGCCGCCGCGTGGCCGCGAACCCGCCGCGAACTCCCGCGCCACGCTCGGCCGCGCGCCCGACTCCGCCGCGCGGGCCACCGAGAGCGGCGGCCCGACGGCCGGCTCAGCCGGATACTCCGGTGGGCCCGTCTGGTCCTCCGCGGCCGCCCGCGAGACCAGCGGATCGGTGCCGAGCAGCGGCCGGGCCGCATGCGTGTCGGCCTCCGGCTCGACGACGGAGGACCGGGAGGCCGCGAACTCGGCGGCGTCGGCCCGCACCGGGGCGGGCCCGGCGGTCAGGGACGGCGACGCGGGTTGGTCGGGTGGCGCGGTGGGTTGGTCGGGGAGCGGGTCGGCTCGGTCGAGTGGCGGGTCGGACACGGGACCAGCCGGAGGTTCGCCGGCGGCCGGTCCGGTCGCGGCCGGCTCCGGCGACGGAGCTGGGCCGCTGGTGCTCGCCACCGGGGTGCGCTGCGCGGTCGGTGGCAGCCCGGCCAGCGGCGCGCCCAGACCCGTACCGCGCGCGCCCGCGCCCGTACCCGCGTCAACAGCGGGCGGCGGCCCGAGGGACGGCGAGCGCTGCACACCGGCGGAGCGCGGCGTACTCCCGACGCTGGTGGGTGCGCCGGGCGGGGCCGTGCCAGGGTCGGGCACGGGCTCGGGCTCGGGCGAAAGGCTGGCCACCTCCCGTACCCACCCGGTCTCCAGCGGGTACGCGGAGGTCAGTGGCCGGGCCGACCAGCGTTGCAGGGTCACCCGAGGTCCGGCCGGGCTGTTCGGGCCGGCCGCCAGGTGGTCTGCCATCGCGGCGTCCTGCCCCTCCTCGTGTCGTCCGGTCGCGGCTGCCCGTGTCTCCCCCGAGCCGGGCACGGGTGGGTCGGGCTCGGCCGGTGTGGCCAGGCCGTGGCCGAGCCCGGTGGGCGCGTCGGGGGTGACGAGGTGGCCGAGGGGGGAGGTGAGTGAGGCGTCCTGCCAGGTGCCGAGGGACGCCGGGAAGGATTCGACGTCTGCGACCAACGGGGCCTCGTTCAGGGTCCGTTGCAGTGGCGGCAGCTCGCGCCAGCCCTGGCCGCCACGCACCGTGTCGGCGGCGCTCGAAGAGTCGGCGGACGTCGGGTCGGCCGGTCCGGCCGCCGCCTCGCCCCCGGCCGGGGTCGCCCGGCCACCGCCCGACCACCTCGACAGCCATCCCATCAGAAGCTCGCCCCTCTCCGCCGCTCGGCGTGGTTCACTGCCCGGCCAGTCGGGCGATCTGGTGCGCGTAGCGGAGTCGGTCCGCGTGTTCCAGATCGAGGATCTGGTCGAGCGACCAGTGGAAGTGGTAGGCGAGGTACGCGACCTCTTCGTGCATCCGGTCGGTCGCGTACGTCACGATTCCCCCAGGCGACCACCGCCGGCGAGGTCCACGGCGAACGAGTCACGGCAGGAGGGGCAGGTCACCGACGCGCGGGTGTGCCCCTCGGAGTTGATACGGCGATAGAAGTCCTGGAGGAAGGCCAGGTCGGAGGCGAACAGATCCTCGACCACGCCCGGGTGGACGTCCTCGACCGTGCCGAGCCGCACCAGCACCCGGGAGATCAGCACCACGGACAGGTACGCGCGGTTCTCCCGCACCCGGTCGTCTCGCAGCGGGACCAGCTCGTCGCGCGCGGTCGCCAGTCGCATCACCCCCGCCCGGTGCACGGTGCCCGACTCGTCCACGTACCCACGTGGCAGCTCGAACCCGAACTCGGTACGCAGCCCCCCGGCCCGCCCGCCGGGCTCCTCCTCCCGGCGGGCGACCGGGTCGGCGGATTCGACGGCCGGGGCGGTGGCCGCGCTGGTGCGCCGGCGCATCACTCGACTTCGATGCTCTCGAAGGTGATGGCGAGCTTCTCGGTGAGGACGGAGGTGTCACCCGCCTTGAGCGCGCTGATCTCCAGCGTCTTGGGCCAGGCGTTGATGAGCTTGTACCGCTTGATCGGGATGCCCTCGTAGTCGTAGACGATGATGGAGCCGTTGCGGCGGGCGTTGTTCATCCGCCCGAAGCGCGAGTCGGTGATCCACCGCTCGAAGCTGTTGTCCTCGGTCAGCCCCCGGGTGACGGTGACCTCGCCGGCCTTGGGGCGGCCGGGCAACTTCTTGATGGCGTACTTGCCGTCGGCGGTGTTCTGCTTCAGCTCGATGACGTCCTGTTCCATCTTCAGGCCGGAGACCTCGGTGATCTGCCGGATCAGCACACTGTCGAATTCCAGGCCGAAGGAATGCCCGACGGAGCTGTCGAGATCGGGCAGCGGCATAACAGCCTCCTTGAGTCAGTCGGTCGCGGGCCGGGCTGGTGTCTCACTCGTCGACCGCGCCGGAGCCGCTGGAGAGCTGGGCGAGCCGGAAGACCACGAACTCCGCGGGTTTGACCGGGGCCACCCCGACCTCGCAGATGACCTGGCCCGCGTCGATGCTCTCCGGCGGGTTGGTCTCCCGGTCGCACTTGACGTAGAACGCCTCCTCCGGCGTGAGCCCGAAGAGCGCGCCCTTGCGCCACTCGTTGACCAGGAACGCCGAGATCGTCCGCCGCACCCGGGCCCACAGGGCGTCGTCGTTGGGCTCGAAGACCACCCACTGGGTGCCGGCGAGAATCGACTCCTCCAGGTAGTTGAAGAGTCGGCGTACGTTGAGGTAGCGCCAGGCGGGATCGCTGGCCAGGGTGCGCGCGCCCCACACCCGCAGGCCGCGTCCGGGAAAGGCACGGATGCAGTTGAGACCGATGGGGTTGAGGAGGTCGTGCTCGCCCTTGGTGAGCTGTGTCTGGAGCGCCACCGCGCCGCGCACCACCTCGTTGGCGGGCGCCTTGTGGACGCCGCGCGACGCGTCGTTGCGGGCCCAGACGCCGGCGACGTGCCCGCTGGGTGGCACGAACGCGTTGCGGCCGACGGCTGGGTCGAACACCTTGACCCACGGGTAGTAGAGGGTGGCGTACTTCGAGTCGAAGCCCGTCGTCTCCGTGCGCCAGGCCCGCACCTGTTGCGGGCTGAGGGCGGGCGGCGGGTCGAGGATGGCGATGCGGTCGCCCATCAGCTCGCAGTGCGCGATCAGCCCCTGCTGGACCGCGATCACCGTCTCCAGGTCGAGCACGCGCCGCTGGTAGGCGCTCATCAGGTCGGGAGCGGCGACCATCGTGACGTCCTCGACCGCCTCCAGCCCGCCGAACCCGGTCCGCTGGTCCGGGTCACCCACGTACGACTCCGTCGTCAGCTCCTGGGGTGTCACGCCCGCGGCCCCACCGGGTGGCACGGCCAGCCGGACCGACTGCGGCTCGGGCCGGGGCGGCGCCGCCCCCTTGCCGGGCTCCTCCAGCGCGATCAGCCGGGAGCGCGCGGCGACCTGGGTGGCGACGTTCTCCTTGCTGCGCTTGGTGGTCACCACCGGATAGGTTTCGGCGACCTCGCCGTTGTGCCGGACGATGAGCTTGAACACGTCCTGCGGCGGGTCCTCGACCTCCGCCGAGGCGACCTCGACGGTGACCTCTCCCGTGACGCCGGGGAGTGTGCGCACGACGTACGGGCCGAGCGGGACCTGCGGCGGGGCGTCCAGTTCCTCGGGCGGCGCGGTGTCCCCCGCCTCCGCGTCCGGCGCGGCACGCGAACCGCCGATACGGATCACGTAGCAGGTGCCCCCGCCGTTGGCGAAGTACCCGTAGACCGAGGTGGCCAGGTATGTTCCCTCCACGAAGTCGCCGAAGACGGTGACGAACTGGGTCCAGTTCGTCACCAGCGTCGGCTCGTTGAAGGGCCCCTTCTCGGCGAACCCCACGAAGGCGGCAACCGAGGTCCCCACCCCCTCGATGGGCCGTGACCCGGACTCCACCTCTTCGACGTAGACACCCGGGGACAGGTACGACGACGGCATACCACTCTCCTTGGCCGGGGGAAACGACAGCGATTCTCGCCATGTAAAGGATCAGCCGGAAAGAACTTCGGGCTACTTGGCGTGCCGTCCGGGTTGCCCCAAGGGGCAGCCGGCTGATCGCTGGTCGGTCACCACGGGGTGCACCCGATCATTCCTTTTCCCTCGCGGCCGATCGCCGCGAGGGGCCTCATCCTGACGCTCATGTCCACTGCGCGCGCGGGGAGTTGGGAACACCGGAGGCGGCGCACAGCGAGCACAACCTCCGGGCGGTAGCCAGGTGTCGCCGTGAAGAGCACACCCGACGTGCCGTCCACCGCGCGCCAGCGCCCCCATCCGGGTGTGCCCGCCATGGGGCAGCATACGGGCGCCGTTTCCGAGGTGACGCCGGCTACCGAGGTGACCCCTGGGGTGTCACGCGCTGTCCGTACGCCACCCACCCCGGTCCCCGGCGGACCGAGCCTGGACCGGCGCGGTCTGCACCGTCTGCAGCGTGCGGCGGGAAACGCGGCGGTCTCGCGCCTGGTGGCGCAGCGGTACGCGGCGCCGGTGAAGCCCTCCCCGGCGCAGGCGCCGGGCTTCCGGCGGGTCAAGGCGGACGTCGGGACGAAGAAACAGACGGTCAAGCGGCACCAGCCGGCGACGACGGAGTCGCGCTCCGCGCAGGACGCGGCGGTGGCGCCGCCGGACGACAGGGAAGCCCAGGGCAAGGCGGCACAGGCCGAGAAGATGAACGCGGCCAAGCCGGGCGAGTTCGACAAGCAGGCGTTCATCGACGCGGTGAACAAGGCGATCGCCGACCAGGCGCCGAAAAACCTGAACGAGGCCGACAAGTTCGCCGACTCCGGCAAGGCCGACCAGGTCAAGGAGCAGGTGAACGGCAAGGTCACCGACGGCAAGAAGACCTCCGCCAAGGACATCGAGACCACCACCCGGGCCGCCCCCGACACCTCGAAGGCCAAGAGCAAGAAGGTCACCCCGATGACGGCGGACAAGCCGCCGGGGAACCCGGGCGCCCCCAGCGCGAACGACGCGGTCCCGGACAAGCAGCCGCCGGCGGTGACGGACTTCTCCGACGGGCCGAAGCAGAACGACAAGGCGATGGCCGATGCCGAGGTCACCGAGGAGCAGTTGGCCAAGGGCAACGAGCCGCAGTTCGACGAGGCGCTGAGCGAGAAGAAGAAGGCGGAGGAGGACGCGAGGAAGGCCGGTCCGGCGAGCCGTCGAGCCGAGGACGCGGAATTGGCGGACGCGAAGGCGGGCGCCGCGGCGGCCGGCGCGAGCGCGATGGCCTCTCTGACCGCGACGCGCGGCGAGGCGGGCCAGAAGGTCGACGGCGGCAAGGGCGAGACCAAGTCGAAGGACGAGAAGAAGCGCGAAGAGGTCACCGCCAAGCTGCAGAAGGTCTTCGACGCGACGAGGAAAGACGTCGAGTCCACGCTTGAGGGCTTGGACAAGAAGGTGGACGACCAGTTCACCAAGGGCGAGAAGGCGGCGAAGGACGCTTTCACCGACGACCACAAGCGCCGCATGAAGAAGTACAAGGACAAGCGCTACTCGGGCTTCCGCGGCAAGCTCCGCTGGGTCAAGGACAAGTTCAAGGGCCTCCCGGAAGAGGGCCTGAACATCTTCAAGGAGTCGCGCAAGCTCTACGTCTCGAAGATGCGGGGCGTCATCTCCTCTATCGCCGACACGATCGGCACGGAACTCGGCAAGGCCAAGGCCCGCATCAAGCAGGGTCGTTCGGAGTTGAAGGCCGAGGTCGACAAGCTTCCGGAGGACCTGAAGAAGTACGGCCAGGAGGCGGCGAAGGACTTCGAGGGCAAGTTCGAGGACCTGGAAACCAAGGTCAACGAGAAGTCGGACGAGCTGGTCCAGACCCTGGCCCAGAAGTACACGGAGGCCCTGAACAAGGTCGACGAGGAGATCAAGAAGCTCCAGGACGCGAACAAGGGCCTGATCGCCAAGGCCAGGGACGCGATCGTCGGGGCCATCAAGACCATCATGGAGCTGAAGAACCTCCTGATGGGCATCCTCGCCAAGGCCGCCTCCGCCATCGGCAAGATCATCAAGGACCCGATCGGCTTCCTGGGCAACCTAGTCAAGGCCGTCAGCGCCGGCCTCAACCTCTTCACCTCCAACATCCTCGACCACCTGAAAAAGGGCCTGGTCGCCTGGCTCCTTGGCACCGCCACCAAGGAGGGCATCGAGATCCCGGCCAAGTTCGACATGAAGGGCATCATCCAACTCGTCGGCTCCATGCTCGGCCTCACCTGGGACAACCTCCGCGCCCGCATCGTCGCCAAGGGGGTGCCTGAGCCGGCGATGGAGAAGGTCGAACAGTCCGTGCCGGTGGCGGGCGCGCTGTCGCGGGAGGGCCCGGCCGGGGCGATGGATGAGATCCAGGCCGATACGGGTGACCTGAAGACCAAGATCCTGGATGACCTGAAGGCTTATCTGGTGCCGACGGTCATCATCGCGGGCATTTCGTGGATCGTTTCGCTGCTGACGCCGGCCTCGGCTTTCGTGCGGGCCGTCAAGGGCATCATCGACATTATTACTTTCATCGTTAATCAGGGTGCGCAGATCGTGGAGTTCGTCAACGCGGTCCTTGATGCGGTGATCGCTATTGCGGGTGGAGGTAGCGCCGGGGTCCCGAAGATGGTCGAGGCTGCACTAGCGGCGAGCATTCCGTTGCTGATCGGGTTCCTGGCCGCGCTCGTGGGGGTCGGCGGGCTGGCCAACAAGGTGAAGAGCGTGCTGCGGGCTGCGGGGCGGCCGGTGAAGCGGGCGATTGACAAGCTGGTGGGGGTGATTGCGCGGAAGGGGAAGGCGATATGGGGGCGGTTGCGGAATAGTGCAGGAAAAAAGAAAGAGAAGCAAGGGGACGCGAGGAGAAAGACCGACCCCAAGCGTGACCCAAAAGGAAGAGCACGAAAAGAAACCGACAGCAAGGGAGGGTCGCAGAAGCGGAAACAACAACAACCGGACGGCTCCCCCGAGAGGGCACGAAATAGGGATAGCAGCAGAAGGCAAAGCGAAGCCTCCGACTCCAGAGAAAGCAAGAAGAGTGAAGACGTGAAGCGCCTCGCTCGGGAAATGCTATCGGCTCCCACAGCTAAACCACTAGGAAGCAAACAGGAACTGGAAACGATTGTCGCCAATGTATTCAGTGCATTGCGACCCCAAGGGCTTCGATCACTTAAAGCCACGCAGGCTGGCACCAGCGATCGCTACGTCATCACAGCAAAAGCCAGCCCAGCAAGCACGGTCGGTGTCGCGTCTCTCAGCACCGCAGAGAAAAAAGAAATAATTCGTGCAGCCATCAAGGCAGCGAAAGATTCAAACGAAAGCCCCATCATAAGATTTTTGCAGAAGATGACTGCGGGAGAGACCATTACCGTGCGAGTTTCCGGCAAGGACTACAAAGTCGATCTGACATTTTTCACGGAAACCTGGGCCGACGCGAAGGTCAGAGCGGATGTGGGAGACAAATTCCGCAGTGCAGTCGATGGGCATCACGAGTGGATTCCAACTGAGTGGATTCTCGCCGTCGTAGAGCGCGCACGAGACGTCACAAATTACACTGACGGGGCTGAATGGCTAAAGGTACACCACGGGCTACGCAGCCACACGCAATATTTAGTCTATTTTAACCCCAAGGCCCAACCGCGCACAGCATCGAAGGCTACGAAGAAATACAGCATTCCCCAAGGCCACGTGGGCGCAGTCTATTTCACCGGCAGAATTGGCAGGGAGTCCTTCACAGACCATCCGATGACGAGAGGCCGGTACGCGTTTCACTCGTCACTAGGGAGCGCTTTCAAAAACAGTAGCACCATTAAGGAAGCCGTCTCCGAGTTGCGAACACGCATGGAGGAGTGGATTTGGAACGGAAATGATTCGTACCCGTACGACATCCACCCGGGATGCAAGGACAAGGACAAACAAGCCATTACAGCCAATGATCAGCAGCGCAACTTCAGCGAAGTAGTGAAGGACTTCGATAAGTGGAGCTGAAAAATGGGAGAATCTCGGAACAGGAAAGCGACACGAAGCGCAACCGAAGCTTTGAATCGGATACAACGCTCACGACTACCCAAGAAACACAAGGATAATTACACAAAGTTTATCGAGCGGTTCCCCAGCACATGCTTCACGAGGGACACCGTCAAATCACTAAACAGCGTAGAAGCTAGAGACTCAGTAAAGATACCAGCACATTTGCGAGAAAGCAGAAAGATCCTAGCCTTCACCCGCCCGCCAATGCTGGCACGCTTTGACGGCTATGACTATGACTGTAGTAAGTCAGACCTCACCACCCCTATTTGGTACCGCATCGAGCTGGGGAATACGGGGGACGAGGAGATGGAGATGTTCACCGGCCCGGCTCACAGCTATACGGTCGGATCGTGGTATGGCTCGGATCGCTCCTATCTGGCAGTCGACCTAGCCAACCCGGATGACGAACGGATATTCGAGTTCACCGGAGAAGATGTTTTCTCTGCTCACATAGCTGGTGAACCCGCTGACGCAAGCATTCAGGCTGCTTTTGAGTCCTACTCAAGCATGCTTGCCCGGGTCATCGAACTGAAGACACAAGACGGCACCGTATTGCGCGCCTGCTAGCTTGGGTCGATCTTCGCGGACAGCAGCGTCGTCGGACTCACCCGTCACATGGGGCAGGGCCGAGGCCCGATATCCAGCACCCTTATCGTAGAAGTTTTGTTAGAGTGAAGCATGCCCACTTCCCCCTACGCCCCCGGTGAGGGGCCCACCATGTCCGTCTCGGTGTCCGTCCACGAGGGCACGATCGAGGCGGTGCGCGCCCGGGTCGGCAAGCGCGGAGTGTCCGGGTACGTCGAGGCCGCCATACAGCGTCAGATCGAACGCGACGGCCTGGCCGAGTTGATCGCGGCCAACGAGGAGATTCACGGACCGCTGACCGACGAGGAGATCCGGGCCGCCGAAGAGAAGATGTTCGGCGGTAGCACGGAGGCGGCAGCTTGAGCAGTACCTGGGTGCTCGACAGTGAGGCCCTGTCCCTCTACCTGCGCGCCGACAAGGAAATGACCGCCCTCCTCGCGGTAGCCGCCAAGCGAGATGTTCGGGTCCTCGTCAGTGCGGTCACCATCGTGGAGGCCGACCCCGGCGGCGTGCACAAGGCCCGCATGGCGTGGGCGCTCTCGCGGCTCGTGGTTGAGCCCGTGACGAAGGAGATAGCCGCCCACGCGGTCACGCTCCTCCAGGACGCCGGCCAACTCGCCGGCCACAAGTACGCCATCGACGCGATGGTCGCGGCCACCGCCCTCCGCCAGCCCGGCCCCGTCACCGTACTCACCTCGGACACCGAGGACCTGCGCATGCTGTGCGGCAAGGCCGCCACCATCACCAAGGTCTAACCCACCCACAGCACCATCAGAGCAAGCTCACACCAACAACCCCACATACTCCCCGAACTCCGAAGCCAACGTCAGCCGACCCAGCTTCTGGTACTCGCGCTGCACCGCATGGATCAGGTCCTCCATGCGCACCGGCCCGCCGGACTCCGCCGCCAAATACGCCGCAGTCACCGCGACCGAGCGGATGTTGCCGCCCGCCAGTTCGAAGGACTCCGCGCAGAAGTCCAGGTCCAGGCCCTCGGCTCGGGGCAACAGCGGGCCCAGGCACCGCTCCCACAACACCCGCCGCTGCTCCGCGTCCGGCATCGGAAAGTCCACCACCAGGTCCAGGCGGCGCGTGAACGCGTCGTCCAGGTTGGCCCGGAGGTTGGTGGAGAGGATGGCCAGGCCGTCGAAGGACTCCATGCGTTGGAGGAGGTAGGCGCTTTCGACGTTGGCGTAGCGGTCGTGGGCGTCCTTGACCTCCGAGCGCTTGCCGAAGATCGCGTCGGCCTCGTCGAAGAGGAGGACGCCGTTGATGCCGGCCGCTTCGGAGAAGATCCTCTCCAGGTTCTTCTCCGTCTCGCCGACGTACTTGTCGATGACCGTGGCCAGGTCGACCGTGTAGAGGTCAAGGCCCAGGTCGGCCGCGATGACCTCGGCGGACATCGTCTTGCCCGTGCCGGAGTCGCCCGCGAACAGGGCTGCCACGCCGCGGCCACGGCCGCCGCCGGGGCGCATGCCCCATTCGCCCAGGACGCGGTCGCGGTGGCGGGCGCGGGCGGCGAGTTCGCGGAGTTGGGCCAGCGGGTCGGTGGGGAGGACCAGATCGTTCCAGGTGACGGCGGGTTCGATGCGGCGGGCGAGGCGGTCGAGGCCGGCGGCGTTCTGGGCGCGGGCGCCGGCGCGTACGTCATCGGCCTGGACCTCGCCGCCGTTGAGGGTGGCGACCTGCGCGGCGCTGCGGGCCGCCTGAGCCACCTGCGCCGGGGTGAGGAGGAAGGGTGACAGGACGCGGGTGAGGTCCAGGCCCGCGGCCAGCGGCGCCGGGTGAGCCTGCTCCCACAGCGCGGCCCGCGCCGCCGGCCCCACCCTGGGGGCGGGCAGCAGGAGGGGCGGGCGGGCCGACCAGGTCGCGTCCCAGGGGGCGCGGCCGACGAGGATCACGGGCAGATCGGCCTCCGCGACGAGGCGGATCACCTCCGGTTTCTCCCTGGTCAACGGGTCGATGGGGGCGCCGACCAGGCCGGCGCCGGTGAGGCGGGCCTCACGGACCAGGGCGCGTACGGCGTCCGTCGGATGCGGGTCAGCGGCCAGGCGTTCCAGGTCCACGCCGATGACGGCGCGGCCCGCGCGGGCGAGTGCCGCCGTGGCGAGTGCCGTGCCCGCGCCGCCTTGTTCCTCGCGGAGGTAGGTCAGCCCGACGCCGCTGGTGATGGCCCTCGCCAGCGGTGCCGGGTCGCCCGCGCCCGGAGTCCGCCGCCAACCCGTACCCGGGTCGCCGTGCCACGACGCGAGGAGGTCGGCCACCCGGGTGTCGGGGGTGTCATGGCCCAACAGGTGTGCGGTCACCCGGTCGGGGACGCGTAACGCACGGGCCAGGAACGGGCGGTCGGGCTCCTCGACCAACAGCAACCCGCCGGCGCGTAGCGGCGCCGCCGGGTCCAGCCGGCCCCGCGCTCGCGCGTCGGCCGCCGACACGCCACACAGGCCGAGCGCGAGGCCGGCCGTGGGGCGTTGCCGGGTGACGTCGTCGTTCAGGTACGCGTAGAACTGCTCGAAGCGGTCGTCCAGGTCCGGGACCAGCGCGATCAGCAGGATCTCCACATCCAGCGCGGTCAGGCCGAACTCGCGGGTGAGGGCGCGGAGACGGGTGGGCCGACCGCCCGGTCCCGACGCGTGCGCCGGAGGCCCGGTCCCGGTCTCAGCCACACCCTCGACACCCGCGTCCGCGCCAGCCTCGTCGCCAGCGCCGGCGCCAACCCGTACGCCGACACCAACCCCAGTCGCGCCGGCCTCGGGCCCAACCTCCGTGCCAGCAACCCTACGAAGCGACCCCACCGTCCCCGAGCCAGCCCACGTCGCGGCCGCCCCCGAGTCAGCCATCCGGGAGCCAGCCACCCCCGAGCCGGCCCGCAGCGCGTCCGCCTGGTCCGCCCATGCCTCGGCCGCCGCCAGGCGGTCCGCGTCCGCCTCGTCGGGGCCCGTGGTCGTGCGGCCCTCGTCCAGGAGGCGGCGTACGGTCTGGTCGTCCAGGTAGAGGCCGCGGAACGCGTCGTCCGGGTGGGGGTCGGTGGTCTGGCGGGCGTCCACCGCTCGGCGTACGCGCTGCTCGATGAGGGCGGCTCGGGCCAGCAGGTGACGCAGGCTCAACTCGGCGGCGGGGTCGGTGGACTCCCCGCTCATCCGCGCCGTTCTTCCGCGATACGGCGCCGGATGCCCGCCCGACGTCGCCGAGCGGCGCCCGGTTCGGTGTCGGGCTTGCCGGTGGCGGGGTCCGGCATGACCAGGTCGGGGCGCCCTGGCTGGCGGCCGTAGAGGGGCAACTCGGCGCCGCTGGGCGTGCGTTCGCGTGGGCGTCCCTCGCCTGTCGACGCCTGCGGGTCGTGGTCGGCGAAGCCGAGGCGTAGGCCCTCGTCGGTGACGGGCGGGCCCGCCGGGTAGATCGGGGACTCGGTGACGGGAACGCTGACGACCAGGTCGAGCGAGGGTTTCAGCTCGCCGCCGAGCGCGCTCCACACGTCGGCGAAGGAACGGTCCTCGGGCGGCGGCAGGGCCACCGTCATCGGGACGGCTACGCCGATCTCGGCGAGCGTGCCGGTGAGGCGTTCGGCGGGCAGCGACTCGTGCCGGAGCAGGCACGTCAACAGCGACGACAGCAGGCGGTGTTCGTCCTCGGGGCGCTTGGTCCAGGCGGTGATCAGGTACGAGAGCTTGAAGAAACGCGGCGGGCGGCGGCGGGCCACGACCACACCGCGCGCGTCGTACTCGTTGTGCAGGCCGCGTTCGCGCAGCCGCATGTCCTCCCGGATGTCGTACAGGTACAGGTTGACCGTGGGGGCGTTGACCTTGGCCGCCCACTCGCGGGTGGGCGCGTCGAAGACGACAGCGATCTGGGCGCCCGCCAGGACGTCCGTGCGAAACAGCGCGCGCAGCACCTCGTCCACCTCGTGGATCACGGCCCCGCCTCTCTCGTACGTCGGTACGTGCTGGCCTGTCACGGCCGTGGGTTCGCCCGCGCGGTGGCGGGCGCGCCGGGTCAGCTTCGGCCGGCGAAGTCCGGTGGCCGCAGGTTGCGTTGCACCACCAGGAACGGCTTCGTCAGCCGGTCCAGGCCGCGTACGTGGGCGCGTAGTTCGCGCGGGCCGAGCTGGTCCTTGCGGAGGACGAGCATCTGCGCGGTGAACATGCCGTCCCCGCCGACCCGCACCGACGAGCGCGCGGCCGTGATGCCCGGCTTCCAGGACAGCGAGACCACTGCCCCGGGCGGGAAGTCGGTGCCCCGCACGATCGCCACCTGGCCGGGCCTGCCGACCCCGGGGGTGATGGCCAGCTTGGGTTGGAGGACACGGACGCGGGCCGTGGCGCGGTTGTCGCGTGGGTCGGAGTCGGCGAGGGAGCCGCGAACGGATGCCTGGACGTCGCCGTTGATCGCTGTCCGGTACGTCGCCGTCTGGGCCACGACGAGCCGTCCGCCTGGTGCGAGGGAGCAGGGGTCGCGGCGGGTGCAGGCTGTCGGGGAGGTGAGGGTGAGCTCGCGCGCGTCCCCGGGGCGCGGCCAGGCGGTGTCGAGGACGACGTCGCGCGCGATGTCGGGGCCGGCGTTGGTGAGGACGAATCCGGCCGTGATCCGCTGGCCCGGGTAGCCACGGGCGGGTACGACGCTGGCGCGGACCGCCACGTCGGCACGGGGCGGCCGGGGCGGGTCGGGTGGGTTGGGTGGGTCGGAGGGGTCGGGTGGACTGGGCGGATCGGAGGGGTCCGGGGGGTTGGGTGGGTCGGGTGGCTCCGGGGCGGGCAACACGGTGAAGGTCGCCGAGCCCGTGCCCTCGTTGCCCGCCGAGTCGGTCGCGGTGCAGGTGACCGCCGTCCTGCCGACGGGGAAGAGCGACCCGGACGGCGGGTCGCAGGTGACGGGCAGCGAACCGTCCACCTGGTCCACGGCGGTGGCCGGGAAGGTGATCCGCACGCCGCTGTCGTCGCGCGCGTCAGCCGTACGGTCGTCGACGACGACCACCGGTGCGGTCACGTCGTTGACGTCGATGGTGACGCGCTGCCGGTAGTTGGGCGCGGGACCGGGGTCGTCACCGTCACCACCGGGGCCACCCGGGTCACCGCCCGGGCCGTCACCCGGACCACCGGGTTCACCGCCGGGGCCACCCGGATCGCCACCCGGTCCGCCAGGGTCGCCGCCTGGCCCGCCTGGGTCACCACCGGGACCACCCGGATCGCCACCCGGCCCACCCCCAGGCCCACCGGGGTCACCCCCAGGCCCACCGGGGTCACCACCGGGACCACCCGGATCGCCACCCGGCCCACCGGGGTCGCCGCCCGGCCCACCAGGATCGCCACCCGGACCCCCGGGGTCACCCCCAGGCCCACCGGGGTCACCACCGGGACCACCCGGATCGCCGCCCGGGTCGCCGCCGGGCCCACCCGGATCACCACCCGGACCACCAGGCCCACCCGGGTCACCGCCCGGACCTCCGGGGTCACCCCCGGGCCCGCCGTGCTGGCCCCCGTGGTGACCGCCGGTCGCGGTCGTACCTCCCAGCACACCGCCCGTCCACGTACCGTGCTGGCCGCCGTGGGTACCGGCGATCACGCCGCCGATCACGCCGCCGACCGCCGGATCGCCCCCGGTGGAGCCGTTCGTACCACCGTGCGTGATGTCGCTCGTGCCGCCCCGTGTACCGGCGTGGGGTTGGCCGATGGGGGTGCCGTCGTGGGTGTGCCCGCCGCAGGCGCCGCTTCGGCCGTCGGCCACCGCCTCGGCGCACTCGTCGGTTACGCCGGCGCCACCGATCAGCCCCGCGACGGCGTCACGCTCGTCGCGGCCGTCGGCCACGCCCCCGTCATCGCCCTCGGCGGGCTCCCGCGCCGGGTCGTCGAAGAGGTTCGCGTGCACGGTCGAGTCCGGGTCGGGGACCCTGCCGTCCAGCAGGAACTGGACGCCGCACGCCACCCTCGCCCCCTGAGGCGCGTCGGCGGCGAGCTCGACGGTCTCCCGGAAGCTGGCCACCTCGCCGCTCGTCACCTCCTGGGACTCCGGTTCCAGCCGCACGCGTAGGGACGGGTGGCAGGTGGCGGGCTGGTGGGTGACGGTGGTGGGCAGGTTGGTCAGGCCCTCCACGATCCTCTCGACGACCTGGTCGGCGTCGATGCCCTCGAAGAACTTGCCGTTCGTGGCCTCGACGATCTGGGTGGCCTGGTTCGGCTCGTGTGTCGGCTCCCCGTTCTGGTCGGGTCCGTTGCCGTTGTCGCCGTTGCCGTTGAGGCCGTCACCGAGGTAGGTGGTCACGTCGACGGCGATGACGCGCGCACCCGCGTCCCGCAGGGCGTTGGTGGCGTCGCCGAGCGTGTGCCCCAGGCTGGGGTCGTGGCTGGAGGCGTCCCCGACCAGCACCACGACCGGGCTCGCGTCCTCGCGGAACCTCGTCCTGCCGTCGGCGCCATTCGCGATCTGCCACAGGGCGTTGATCCAGTCCTCGGCCGGCCCCGGGCTGTCCGCGCCCAGCTCGGCCGCCAGGCCGTCCACGGCCCGGTTCACCGCCGCCACGTCGCGGGTGAGTCCCTGGGGCACCTCGAAGGCCCGGGCCCGGTCCGTCCGGTCCCCGAAGCTGGCCACGGCGAACTGGGAATCGGGCTGCGCCGCGCGCACCTCCTGGGCGATGTCCTTGAACCCGCGCTTCAACGCGGTGAGCGTCGCGTCCATGCTCAGCGTGAGGTCCGCGAGCAACACCACGTCCGGTCGCGGCGGCACCACGGGCGTGCGTACCTCCTTGACCACCTCGACCGACTCCCCCGGATCGAGGGCGCGCTCCACCACGGCCGGGGTGACGCCCTCGTCCGGGCCGGGTGAGCCACGGTCGACGGCCGCGCCCGGTACGACGCTGACCGCGAGCAGCAGCGCCAGGGTCAGCGCGGCGACGCGGAACACATGGGTGCGTTCGGGCCGTTCGCCGTGCCACGCGTGGCGTCGCCCGGCCGCTTCGGCGCCGGCGCGCGCCGGGCTCGTGCCGGGCGCGTGGCCACCGTCGCGGGCTTCGACGCGCCCGCCGGCCCGCCGTCCGCCCGGCCGCCACCGGGCCGGCCACCAGCGGGCCCGGCCCTCGGTGTCGGTTCCGGCCCGTGTTGGAAAGCGCTCACGCCCCCGCACAGAACACCCCACTCGGTCGATGACACCCCTGCCGCATCCGCATCGCCCGGCCCGCGCCGCCCGGCGCCCCACCCCGTGTCGCGGGCCCTACGCGGCACGCCCGGCCCACGTCGTACGCGGACGTCGTACGCGGCACGCCCCGGCCGGGGTGCCGCTCCCGGCCCATACGCGCCAACGGCCGCACGGCCCGCGCCGGCCTCAACTCCCGCCGCGCCCAGGACCGGACTCGGCCGGCGTCGGGTGCGCCCTGTCAGATGGCCGGCGCCGACCTGCGGCCCGGGCGGCGGCCTGGGGCCGGACCGGCCAACGCGCCGCGCACCAGCCTCGCCGTCGCGACCACCGCCGACAGCGGGGCGCGAGCCAGCCCTTCGGGTACGCAACCTGCCCGAAGGTGCACACCCCGCACCCCGACGTCCGACGTGAGCCACCCGCCCAGCCCGTCACCCCGTTACCCGGCCACCCGCCCCGCCCGGCCGCGCGCGGGCCACCCAAGGTCACCGGCCCACCCGAGTCAGCCACACCCGTCACACCCACAGACGGCCACCCCGCCGCCGACGCCAGCCACACACAGCACAACCATCACCGGCGCCCCCACCCACCCACCACCGTCACACCCACGACCAACCCCGCCCCCCACGCCCCACCCTCACAGCCTTCTCCGACGTACGGCCACACCCGGCACAGCCACCCACCCACGGCCCACGCCATGCCGGTCGACACAGCCAACACAACCAGCACAACCGGAGCCACCCAGTCACGGTCGCCACAACCGGGGCCGTCACAACCGGCTGTCATCACCGAAGTCGCCGCCAGCACAGCCGTGACCTCAAGCGCTGTCACCGCGGGGCCGTCCCGTCGGCCTGTCCCCCCGCCGGTATCCGCGCGTAGCGCGCCGGGTCAGATGAGCCCCTGGCGGAGCGCGTACGCCACCGCGTGGGAGCGGTTGCGGAGGTTGAGCCGCGTCATCACCGCGTGCAGCACGTTCTTGATGGTGCGCTCGGAGTAGGCGAGCTTGAGCGCGATGTCGGCGGTGTCGTACCCCTCGGCGACCAGCCGCAGCACCTCGATCTCACGCGCGGAGAGTCCGGTGAAGTTGAGGCCGCGCGGGCCGAGCACCTCGCCCTGGAGGCGGCCGACCTGCGCGAGGAGGGTACCCAGCAGGTCGGGAGGTACGTGCCCCTCGCCCTTGGCCACGGCCGCGATGACCTGGACCAGGCGTTCGGGGGTGGCCTCGGTGCGCCGGATGACGCCGACGAAGCCGCATTCGGCGGCGCTGACCAGTTGTTGTTCGTCGATGTGGGTGGTGACCAGCACGCCGCGCGCCGTGCCGGTGCGTTGGATCTGTCGCAGCAGGCTCAGTACCTCGTCGTCGATGAGGTCCACGACCACGATGACCACCTGCGCGGCCTCGACGTCGTCCGCGTCGACCACGCGGACCTCCGGTCTGGTGCGGAGTTGGCTGGCCACGCCCGCCTGCGAGACGGGGTCCTGTGCTCGAAGGTCCACCAGGATGCGCTCCGCTGCCATCGGATGCATATCGCTCTTCCCGCCCCCATATCTGCCATGGACCTGACACGAACGGAAACCTGCGCCATCACTCAGGTCTGTTTCTGTGCCACCCCTCAGATGTGCCGCTCCTTCCCTCGCGCGATCCGTTCCTCACACGGGAAGGGAGCGATGGCTCAGAGCGAACCCGGTTCTGCCCGAAAGTGTTCCTGCTCGGCCACTCCTGTCCTGTGAAGCACGCCGTACCGTCCGGGCATGAGTGTTTCGGCCAGCTTGGACGACACGCCCGTCTCCGTTCAGCCCGGCGGCGAGGCCGATCTCCCCGTACAGGTACGCAACGCGGGAACCACCGTCGAGGAGTTCCGGTTCGAGGTGGTCGGGCCTTGTGCCGCCTGGGTCACAGTAGAACCCGCGGCGCTGTCTCTCTACCCCGGCGCGTCGGGGACCGCGACGTTGCGACTGCGTCCGCCACGCGCTCCACGGATCACGGCCGGCTCGCTGCCGCTCGGCCTGCGGGTCATTCCGACCAACGACACCGAGCACACCCTGGTGCCCGAACGGACCATCACGGTACTGCCGTTCTCCGAGATCGCCACGGAGTTGGTGCCCCGGGCCTCGCACAGCGCCTGGCGGGGTCGACACAAGCTGGCCGTGGACAACCTGGGCAACACGCGGCTGGCCCTGGACCTGGGTGTCCAGGAGGGCACCGGGCGGGCGAAGGTCACCTTCGAGCCGGCGGGGCTGACGGTCCCCCCGGGCCAGGCGAAGTTCGCGCGGGTCGCGGTACGGCCGGCGCACCGGCTGTGGCGCGGGGCCCCGGTCACCCACCCGTTCCAGGTGGTGGTGACGCCCCGGGGGGCGGAGGGTGGGGACTCGGCGCCGGCGCACGAGCCGGTGGTGGTGGACGGCTCGTACGAACAGCAACCCATCCTGCCCCACTGGTTACCTCGCGCGCTGATCGTCGCGGCGCTGCTGGTGGGTGTGTTGGCCGGGCTGTGGTACTCGCTGCTGCGGCCCACCGTGCGGTCGGCGGCCCGGGAGGCCATCACGCCGGAGGCGGTCCAGTCGGCCGTCGCCGAGGACGACGGGAAGGGCGAGCGCGACCCGGGGGACCGACAGCCGGGACAGGGCGGCGACACGGCCGGCGGCAGCGGTACGAACGGGGGCGGCGCCAGCGGCGACCAGACGGGCGACGGCGCCGCGAACGACGGCACCGGTGGCGAGGAGCGCCAGAACGGCGGCCGAAGCGGGGGCGCCAACCAGGGGAGCACGGCCGGCGACGGGAGCGGCAGGCCCGGCGAGCCGGGCGGCCCGGCGGCGCCGAAGAGCGCCCGCGTGCAGGTCCGCGACGCCGTGGGCGGTTCCTCCACGACGCGGGACGCGTACACGGTGCCGACCGGCAAGACCTTCGCGCTGACCGACATCGTGGTGCAGAACCCACAGGGTGACGCCGGCACCCTGACCGTCTCCAGCCAGGACGGGCAGATCCTCAACCTGGCGCTGGAGAACTTCCGCGACTCCGACTACCACTACGTCACCCCCATCCAGGTGCCCGCCAGGAGCAGGGTCAGCATCTCGGTGAGCTGTCGCGAGGTGGGCAAGCCGGTCAAGGCGCCCCGGCCGACACAGTGCTCGGCGTCCCTGTTCCTGGGTGGCACCCTGACCGCCGACGCGCCCGCCGGCGACTGACGCGTGCCGGAGGCCGCGCCGCCGCCACGTCCAGCAGATCTGACGCGACGTCATATCGCCTGTGGCGGTGGTGACTTGGTCAGGGCGTCTACGCCACGTCCTCGTGGGCGAACTCGCCGGGCATGGCGCCGTGGGTGGCGCAGTGCTCGCCCCGGCTCATCACGTCGCTTGAGGTGGTGATGATGGTGTTCAGCCGGTCGCGGGTGCTCACCAGGCTGGCGATCTGCTGGTCGATGCGGTCGCGCTCGCTCGTGAGGCGGTCGAGCAGCAGGGGGGTCACCTCGCCCGTCACCACGCATGGCAGCAGTTCCAGGATCGTCGTGCTGGACAGGCCGGCCGCGTAGAGCTGTTGGATCATCTCGACGCGGCCGACCGCGGCTTCGGGGTACTGTCGCTGCCCACCGGAGCCCCGGTCCGCGGGCAACAGGCGCTGCTCCTCGTAGTAGCGCAGGGCGCGCACGCTCACGCCGGTCCGGTTCGCCAGTTCACCGATGCGCATGGGCTCCCGCGCCTCCTCGTGGTCTCGCTCACAACACTTGACTCTGACGTCAACGTCAGGTTCTAGCGTAGCCCACGACCGGTCAGCGAGGCCGTGACAGCGAGGGGAGACCAGTGATGACCAGCTTGTTCGAGGGGTACCAGCTGGGTGGGCGCGCGCTGCCCAACCGGGTGGTGATGGCTCCGATGACCCGTGGGCGGGCCACGGTCGAGGGGTTGCCGACCGCGTCGACGGCGACGTACTACGCCCAGCGGGCCAGCGCCGGGCTCATCGTCAGCGAGGGCGTCCAGCCGAGCCTTCAGGGGCAGTCGAACCCGTACACACCGGGGCTGCACACCGACGAACAGGTCGCCGCCTGGCGGCCGGTGACCGACGCCGTGCACGCGAACGGTGGGCGGATCTTCGCCCAGCTCATGCACGCCGGGCGGGTCGGGCACGAGGCGGTCGCCGGCTTCCGCCCGGTGGCGCCGTCGGCGGTGCGGCTGGAGGCCGAGCTGTTCACCGGGCCGCGCGGCAGGCTGCCCGCTCCCGTCCCGCGCGCGCTGGCGACCGGCGAGGTGGCGGGCGAGGTGGCGGCGTTCGCGGACGCGGCGCGGCGCGCGGTGGCCGCCGGCTTCGACGGCGTCGAGCTGCACGGCGCCAACGGCTACCTGATCCAGCAGTTCCTGTCCACCAACGTCAACCAACGCACGGACGCCTACGGCGGCTCCGTCGCCGGTCGCATCCGCTTCCCGGTCGAGGTCGCCGAGGCCGTCGCGGACGCCGTCGGCGCGGACCGGGTCGGTATCCGCCTCTACCCCGCCGGCACGATCTGGGACATCGTCGAGAGCGAGGTCCCCGCGCTGTACACGGCGCTCTACCGGGAGCTCGCGCGGATCGGCGTCAGCTACGTGCACACCCTGCACGCGGGGGACGAGGGGCTCGCGGCGACGCTGCGCAAGGCGTGGCCGAACGCGTACGTCATGAACCCGTCACCGGGCATCGTGGGCCCGCAGACCGACCGCGCGCGGGGCGAGTACTGGCTGGCCCAGGGCATGGACCTGATCAGCTACGGCCGCGCGTTCATCGGCAACCCGGACCTGGTGGAGCGCCTGCGGCTGGGCGCGCCGCTGCGCGAGGCCGACACCGCGACGTACTACCAGGGCGGTGACCGCGGGTACCTGGACTACGCGGGCCTGCGGCACTGAGGGCGCGGGGCCACTCCCCGGCGCGGCGCCGGGCGGGCGCTACTCGGGCGGCGTCTCCTCCTCCTCTTCCTCGGGCTTGGCCGCCGCGCGCTGCACGAACGCGCCCTGTACGTCCGCGGGTTCCTCGTCCTCGCCCTCGTCCTCGGCGCGCTGCACCGTCGGGGCCAGCGTGGGCCGCGCCGGGGCCGGGGCCGGCGGCGTGGCGGCCTCGGTGGTGGGTGCCGGGGTCGCGGGCGGTTGGGCCATGACGCGCTCGGCGTTCGCGGCGGCCTCCCGCTCGAAGCGGTCCCCCGGGTCGCTGACCCGGATGCCGCCGGGCGCCTCGGCGCCGTCGACGGGCCCGGAGCGCTGCTGGAGGACGTGCGTGAGCTCGTGGGCCAGCGTGGTGCGGCCCTGGTGGGAGGACGGGTCGTAGGCGTCGCGCTGGAAGACGACGTGGGTGCCGACGGTGTACGCGTGGGCGCCGACCTCGGTGGCCGAGTCGTGCGCCGCGCCGTCGGTGTGCACGCGGACGTCGGAGAAGTCGGCGCCGAGCCGGGCCTCCATGTCCGTGCGCGTCTCCGGATCCAGGGACCGGCCACCGCCGGAGGACACCACGTCGTGCACCGACGAGCGTGGTCGCTCCGCCGACTCCGGTGGTTCGTCGTGCGCGTCGCGCTGGACCAGGGCGCGTACGGCGCTGTTGCCGACGGCGCGTTGCAGGGTCGCCATGCCCGAGCGGCCGACGACGTCGGTGCGACCGGCGACGGCGGCCCGCAGCACGTGCGGGGTGCGGCTTCGCTCGCGGGCCTCGGCCGTCGTCTCACCGGTGGCCGGGGCGTGGTGGTCGTGTGCGTGGTCGCTGTCGTGCTCGTGTTCGCGCATCCGTGGCTCCCTCGGGGCGTCCCCCGCCCGACGTGCTGTCCCCGCCAACCCTGGGCGCCGGCCCCGCTCCCCGTCCAGGACCGCCCCCGGCCGGGGCCGGGCAGCGCTGACTGCACCTTCGGGCAGCGGCGGGCGCTCCGGCGCGGTGGGCGACGACCGGGCGCGCCCGCGCGGGCGGTGCGGGTCCCGGCGCGCGGCTTCCCGTACGACGCCCCGTCGACGAGGCGGGTTCGCCCACCCGCAGGGCTCGTCCGTACGGCGGGTGGGTCCCGGCGCGCGGCGGGCGGGTGGCATCATCCGGGGCGACCCCATCGACGACAGGGAGGCCAGCGGTGCAGCACGTTCCCTACCTACGGTTCCAGGGCACGAAGCGCAACGAACGCGGGGCCTTTCCCGGTGTCTTCGTGCTGGTCAACGGTCTGGCGCGGGAGGGCAGGCTGACCGTGGAGCAGGAGCGGTTCCGGCGGGCGGCGAACGACTGGTACGACGCCGCGTACACCAACCCCTCACACGTCGATCCGTCCGTCTACGACCGCGAACGGCATCCGACGGCGGTGGCGTGGTTCAAGGGCTCGGCCCGGCACCTCATCGAGCGCGTGGACGGCTATCTGGAGATCCTGACGGCGCACGGCGTCGACTGGGTGCGGCTCAGCTCGGCCGATCCCGGGCGCGTGCTCTACGAGGACGCGGTGCAGATCGTGGTCGTGCCGCACGCGTAGGCGCCGGTGGAGCGGGGGCCTGGGCCGCGCCCCTGGTACGGCCCAGGCCCGACGCGTCCCGAGCCGCCGTGCCCTTGGGGTCGCGGCGGCTCGGGACGGGCTCAGCCCTGGTAGCCAGCGAGGATCTTGGAGAACTCCCACTGCTTCTGGCTGATGCCGCTGCACGAACCGCCGTCGCCGCCACCGGCGCACGCCCGGTCCCGGTTCACGGCCCAGAAGCTGACCCGGGCCAGGTGGTGCTGCTTGGCGTAGTTGACCATCTCCTGGAAGCCCGCCGGGGTGACGACCTCACCCTGGACGTCGGTCTTGCCGTTCATCGAGGAGAAGCCGACCTTGCGGTAGGCGGCCTCGCTGGAGAGCTTGTACTCGGTGGCCACGAGGTTCTTCAGGCCGTCCACGGCGGACTTGGTGGCGGCGACCATGTCCGTGGCGCCGGCTCCGAAGTCGAACGGCATGACCGTCCAACCGTCCACGTCCAGGCCGGCCTTGGCGCCCTTGCGCACCAGGTCCTTGCCCGGCGCGATCGGCCCGCTGGGCGCGGTGCCGAAGGTGACGTACACCTTCAGGCCCCGGTTCCTGTCCTTGAGGATCTTCAGGGCGTCGACGACCCGCTGCCGGACCGGCTCGCTCTCGACCTCGGTCGACTCGATGTCGATGTCGATCGAGTCCAGCTTGTAGGCGTCGATCACCTTCTGGTACGCGCCGGCGAGGTCGGCGGCGGTCCGACACGCCTCGCCCAGCTTGTTGCCGCTCCAGCCGCCGACGGAGGGCGTGATGGAGCCGCCCGCCGCCTGGACGGCCTTGATCGTCTGGGCGTCGCGCCCGCCGGCCAGCGGTCGCTGCCCGTCCCAGGCCGGCTCGCAGCCGCCCTTGGCGAGGATGAAGGCCATGGTGAGCTGGGTGTTCCCGGTGGCCTTGAGGAAGTCCGTCGCGTTCGGCGGGTTGCCCCAACCGAGGTAGAGGTAGGGCCCGTTGAGGCCGCTGACGGCGGCGCTGCCCGCGGGCTTCGCGGGCTGGTGCTGCGCCGACTCCTGGGGTGTTGCCTGCGCGGTGGCCGTCATGACTCCGGCGGCGGTCAGCGCCACGGCGAACCCGAGTGCGAGACGGCGACGCGGTGCGAGGTGGGGGTGCACGGCACGCTCCAATCACGTGAGGGGATGTGGCGTGGCGCACGCTAGCCGCCTGTCATGGTCCAGACAATAGAAACGTTAGGAAAGTTTCCTGTTGGCTGGAGTTCGCCCACCCGCCCCCGCCCCGCATAGCGGAACCGATCACCAACTCCCCTGGTCACGGCCCAGATCGCGACGCACTCGGGCCGTCGCCCACCGGCCGCGCGGCACATCGGCCGACCCACCGGCGCCCTTGCGGCCCAGGTGATCACCGGCGAACCGTGCCCCCGCACAGGCCGGGACTCCTCGCACGCCGCCACCCCGCACACCACCCTTCGCGCGCCCCGAACCGCCGCCCGGCCGCCGCCCGTCGCGCGACCTGCGGCACGCCCCCACGCGGTACGAGCGCACGCGGCACGCCCCCGCGCGGGACCGCACGCGGTACGGGCGCACACCGCACCCGCCGCCCCGTCCGCCGCTCCCACGGTCGCCCGAACGCGGCTACCCGCGCGCCGGGAGCGGCCTCGCGCCGTTCGGGCGCGGCGGGCCGGCCGGGGTCAGGGAGGTGGTGGGGGCCGGCGCGGTGGTCGGGAACGCGGCGGGGAGGGCGGGGCCAGCCGACCGCGCCGGGTCGGGAGTCGGTACGTCCAGCGCCGTGACCTCGGCCAGCCAACGCTGGGCGGCCCGCACGGGGCCGGGCCCGGCCGGCAACAGGGGCAGGCGCACGTCCGGCGTCGGGATGCGTCCCTGGGCGGCCAACACCCCCTTGACGACCGTGGGGTTGGGCTCGACGAACACGGCGGCCGACAGCCCGGCCAGGGCGTGCCCCACCGTCCGGGCACGCTCGACGTGGCCGGCGCGCCAGGCGGCGACGAGCTCGGCGAAGTGCCCGGGGGCCAGTTGGGCCGAGGCGAGGATGCCGCCCGTGGCGCCGATGGCCAGCAGCGGGGCCGCGAAGACGTCGTCGCCCGCCAGGACCGCGCGCCCGGGCGGCAGGTCGCCGAGCAGGGCGACGGCCTCCGCGTCCACGCCGCCCGTCGCGTACTTGATGCCGGCCACGCCCGGCAGCCGCAGCAGCGCGCACAGCGTCGCGGAGGTCAGCGCCTGCCCGGTGCGGTAGGGAATGTGGTAGATGACCAGCGGTACGGGGCTGCTGGCGGCCAGTTCCGTGAAGTGCGCCAGCACGCCCGCGTCCGAGGGCCGCGAGAAGTAGGGCACCGGGACCAGGGCGGCGGTGATCTGCGGCCAGGCGGCGAGTTCGGCCAGCGCCGTCACGCTGCCCCGGGTGTCGTTGGACCCCGCGCCCACGATCAGGGGGGCCGCGTGCTGGCGACAGACGCGGGCGCAGGTGTCGATGACGGTTCGCCGTTCCGCCACGTCCAGGGTCGCGGGCTCCCCCGTCGTGCCGAGCGCGACGATGCCCGTCGCGCCGCCGTCCAGGACGGCGTGGGCGAGCCCTTCCAGGGCGTCGACGGCGATGCTTCCGTCGGCGGCGAAAGGCGTGATCAGCGGCGTGTAGAGCCCGTTCAGGGGCAGGTGCGTCGTCATGCGGACGAGCCTGCCGCAGGCCGAAGATGCAGGTCTAGTTCGGTTTTCTGGCATCGAGCGTAAGCTGAGCTGATGCTTGATGTCCGCCGTCTGCGTCTGCTGCGCGAGCTGGCCCTGCGCGGGACGATCGCCGCCGTCGCCGAGGCCCTGGCGTTCACCCCCTCGGCCGTCTCCCAGCAGCTGAGCGCCCTGGAGCGGGAGGCGGGGGTTCCGCTCCTTGAGCGCACCGGGCGCCGGGTCACCCTCACCCCGGCCGGCCGGCGCCTGGTGCCGCACGCGGAGGCGGTGCTCGAACGCCTGGAGCTGGCGGCGGCCGAACTGGTCGACGCCCGCCAGGGGCTGGCCGGCCCGCTGCGGATCGGCACCTTCCCCACGGCGGCCCGGGCCATCCTGCCGGCCGCGCTGGTGGCGCTGGCCACCCGGCATCCACGGCTGGAGCCGATGCTCTCCGAGGTCGATCCGGCGGCGGTCGCGGACGCGCTGCGGGCCGGGGAGCTGGACGTGGCGCTGGTGCACGACTACGACTTCGTACCCTCCCTGACGGAGCCGGGCCTGGCCACCGAGCCGCTGTGCGCCGAGGCGATGTACCTGGCCTGGATCACCACGGACGGCACGCCGGACGTACGCGGTACGGACGGGGCGCCGGCCCGGGGCGGCGCCCCGGCCACCGCCGCGAGCGGCGCGGGCCCCGTGCCGGCCGCGCGGGCCGGCGACGCCGTGTCGACCACGGTCGACTCCCCCGTCGCATCCGGCGTGTCGGCCACCACCGCGACGCGCCCACCGACCACCGCACCGGCCACGTCAGCGCCACGAGGCGGCGCGCGGCAGGGCTCCGTGCCGAGTGGCGTGCGCCCCGGCACGCCCTCGCACATCCACGCGCCCTCGGGCCTCGCCGTGCTTCCGGGGTCCGTCGCGCCGGTGGGCGGGGACGCCGTGGGGCCAGGGCTCGCGCACTGGCGGGACGCGACCTGGATCACGGCCACGCCGGGCACGCTGTGCCACACCATGACGATGCGGGCCTGCCAGGCGGCCGGCTTCGCGCCCCGGGTGCGACACCAGGTGGACGAGTTCGCGACGGTGTTGGCCCTGGTGGCGGCGGGGCAGGGGGTGGCGCTGGTGCCCCAGCTCGGGCTGGTGAACCCGCCCCCGCAGGTGGCGCTGACGCCGATGGCGATGAGCCGCCGCACCAAGATCGCCTTCCGTAGCGGCGCCGGCCGACACCCCGCCGTGGCGGCCGTGGCGGCGGCGCTGCGCGCGGTGGTCGCGGACGACGCGCTGGGGGACGGCGGAGGCGTCAGCGGCCCCGTGGTGACCGACGGCACCGGCCGCCCGGGGCGGGCTTGACTTCAAGCTCGCTTGAAGTTGCACGCTGGCTGCCATGAACACCACGCCGCTCGACACCCCGCCCGCCAGCCTCGACTACACCGACATCCCCCGCCTGATGAGCCTGATGACCGGGGACGAGAAGCACAGCGCCGCCGCCACGTCCACGCTGGACGCGCTGTGGGTGCTCTACGACCGCGTCCTGCGGGTCTCCCCGAGCCAGGTCGACGCGCCCGACCGGGACCGGTTCCTGCTCTCCAAGGGGCACGGGCCGATGGCGTACTACGCGGTGCTGGCCGTCAAGGGCTTCCTCCCGGTCCCGTCGCTGTCCACCTTCGGCGCGTACGACTCGCCGCTGGGCCACCATCCGGACCGGACACTCGTCCCCGGTGTCGAGATCGCCAGCGGGTCGCTCGGCCACGGACTGCCGATGGCCGTGGGCGCGGCGCTCGGGCTGCGGGCCCAGGGGCTGACCGACTCCCGCGTCTGGGTCCTGATCGGGGACGCCGAACTGGACGAGGGCAGCAACCACGAGGCCATCGCGTACGCGGGCGCGGCCGGCCTGGACCGGTTGCACACCCTGGTCATCGACAACGCCTCGGCCACGCACGGCTGGCCGGGCGGCATCGCCTCCCGCTTCGAGGCCGCGGGCTGGTCGGCCACCACCGTGGACGGGCGTGACCACGAGGCGCTGCACGCCGCCTACACCGTCGCGCACCCGGGTCGCCCGCACGCGGTGGTCGCCCGCGTCGAACCCAAGTAGCCGCTCCCCAGCGGCGACGGCGCCGCACCCCACAGCCCGCACCCGGCCCGCCTCGGCCGCCGGGCGCGGCCCCCTCGGCACCGCACACCCCTGATCGGAAGGACCCCTCCCATGGACACCATGCGTGAGCGCTTCACCGCCGTCACCACCCGCCTGCTCGACGAGGACCCCCGGCTGGCGGTCGTGCTGGCCGAGATCAGCGCGGACCGGTTCACGGACGCCGCCCGCGCCCACCCCGACCGGGTGATCAACGTGGGCATCCGCGAGCAGTTGCTGATCGGCACCGGGGGTGGGCTGGCTCTGACCGGGATGCGCCCGATCATGCACAGCTTCGCCAGCTTCCTGGTGGAACGCCCCTTCGAGCAGATCAAGTTGGACTTCGGGCATCAGGAGACGGGCGGCGTGCTGGTCAGCGCCGCCGGCTCGTACGACTGGCCGGCCGGCGGGTTCACCCACATGGCACCGGGTGACATCGCCCTGCTGGACACGCTGGACGGCTGGACCATCCACGTACCGGGCCACCCCGACGAGGCCGAGACCCTGCTGCGGCACGCGGCGGCCGCCGGCGACGACCGGGTCTACCTGCGGCTCTCCGAGCACGCCAACACGGCCCCGCGTCCGGTGGACGGCAGCGGCCTGTTCACCGTGCGCCGGGGACGGCGCGGGGTGGTGGTGGCCGTCGGTCCGATGCTGGACAACGTGCTCGCCGCCGTCGAGGGCCTGGACGTGACGGTGCTGTACGCGACGACGGTGCGGCCCCTGGAGGCCGCCACGCTGCGGGCGGCCGTCGGCGCCACCGACACGACCGACGTGGTCCTGGTCGAGCCCTACCTGGCGGGTACGTCGTCGGCCACGGCGGGCCGGGCCCTGATCGACGTTCCGCACCGGGTCCTCGGGCTCGGCGTGGGCCGCCGTGAGCTGCGCCGGTACGGGACCGTCGAGGAGCACCTGGCGGGCCAGGGCCTGGACCCGGGCAGCCTGCGCGCCCGTATCACCGGCTTCCTCACGACGTGAGCGCCACCGGACGCGGTGCCAGGTGAGCCCGCCGACGCGGTGGGACGGGCGGCGTGGCGAGGCGAATGGCGCGCGGGGGGGGCGGTGTCGGGGGGCGCGGTGTCGGGGGCGGCGGGGGCTGCCCGGCGTGTCGGCGGGCCGGCGAACGGGTGCCCCGGCGAGGCAGCGAGCGCGTGGCAGGCAGGCGGTGAGTGGTGGGCGGGGCCGGGGGGCCGTTCGGGGTGGGGGCACGCCGGGCGCGCGCGGGGGCACACTCGCGCGTGACGGGCGCGTGACGGGCTGATGACGGATCACGCGTGGCACGGCACCGTGCGGCGGGCCCAACGGCCCCCGTACGGCGGGCGGGTGACGGCCCGGGCCTGCGATGACGGTGTCGCGGAGTGAAATACGAACCCGCGCCGGGGTGTTGACCTCCCGACCGTCGCCCGTGTCACGATCTAGCACCCCCGGTCTCCGCTCCCACCCCGCGCCACCCCCGTGTCTCAGGAGGATCGTTGGACACCACCGCCCCAACCACGACCCCGCACGGCCCCACCGACGCCCCCGGCGCCACCCCCACCACGGACGCCGCGCCATCGGACGCCGCCGCCCTCACCACTCCGACCGCACCGCCCCCAGCCGAACCGGCCGGGCCGACCCTCCCGGAGCCGGCCGCGCCGGCCGCCGGCGACCCGGCCGCCCCGCGCTCGCCGCTGTCGCGGCGGACCTTCCTGCAGGCCGCGGCGGGCACCGTCGCCGTGGCGGGCGGGGCCGTCGGCCTGGTGCCCGAACCGGCCGCGGCGGCCACGCCGCGCGGCGCCACGCTGTCCCTCACCGCCGCGACGAACGGGTCCGCGACCCTGGCCCCGGGCGGCGACCGACTCGTGGCCGAGGTGCAGAACATCCTGTGGTCCATCCCCCGCGCGGGCGGCAAGGCCACCGCGCTGACCACGCCCGACCTCGAACCCACCCGCCCGGTGTTCTCACCCGACGGGAAGACGCTGGCCGTCTGTGCCTACCGGGGCGGTGGGTTCCACCTGTGGACGCTGCGCCCCGACGGCACCGGCCTGCGCCAGCTCACCGACGGGCCGTGGGACGACCGTGGCCCGGCGTGGTCCCCGGACGGCACCCGGATCGCGTTCGCCTCCGAGCGCGACGGCGACCCCGTCCAGGGCAGCCCGTATCGCGTGTGGGTGCTCGACGTGCGGACACGCCAACTGACCCGACTCACCGGCCTGCCGGGCCAGGACGGGCCCCACCAGGACGGCGCGTGGGAGGACTTCGACCCGGTGTGGTCGCCCGACGGCACGCGGGTGTTCTTCGTCCGCGCCAGACTCGCGGGCGCCGCGCTCGACGCCCGCACCATCGCCTCGGTACCCGCCGACGGCACCGGCCCGGTCACCGTCGAGCACACCGACACCAGCACAGCGCAGGTGATGACGCCGACGCTCGCACCCCAGGGCACCCTCGCCTATCTGCGGACCACCCCCGCGCCCGCCGCCTCCTGCGTGCTCGTCGTGGACGGCCACCCGGTGGACCTGGGCGGCGACGTGCTGCCGGTGCCGCCGCGCTGGGTCTCCCGCGAGGAGCTGCTGCTCACGGTGGACGGCCAGTTCCAGCTCGTACGCCCGGCGCGGGTCGCCGCCGACGACGCCGACAGCGACGGCGCCGGGGGTCGGGCGGGGGCGGCGGAGGTCATCGCGTTCACGGCCACGCTGCCCGTCCAGCGGCCCCGCTACCGGGTCAAGCGCTACGACTTCGACGGCGCCGGCGTACGCCCGGTGCGCGGCGTGCATCTGCCCGCGCTCTCACCGGACGGGCGGCGGGTGGCCTTCGCCGCGCTGGACTCGCTGTGGGTGGCCGACATCGAGGGCGGCCGACCCCCGCGCCGCGTCGTCCGCACCGACCCCACCCGCTATCTGCTGGCCCCGACCTGGACGCGGGACGGGAGCGCCCTGGTCTACGCCGACGACCGGGACGGGTTGTTCGCGGTGCGCCGGCGCGAGCTGGGCTCCGGCCGGGAGACGGTGTTGGCCTCCGGTGGCCGGGTGCAGCCGGCGCTGTCGCCCGACGGCAAGCGGCTGGCCAGTATCGACATGTCGGGGAACCTGGTGGTACGGGACCTGGCGGCGGGCACGGACCGGGTGGTGGCGGCGCCGCTGGGCGCGGGCGGCCTGCCCGGCCGGCCGAGCTGGTCGCCCGACGGCCGCTACCTCGCCTGGTGCGACCGCAACCGGCTCAACCAGCGCTTCCGCGAGGGCTACAACCTCGTCCGCGTGGTCGACACCGACAGCGGCCGGGTGCGGCTGCACGCCATCGCGCCCCATGTGTCCATCGCCGACCGGTACGACTCGGGCCCGGTCTGGTCCCCCGACGGCCGGTCGATGGCCGTGGTCACCGAGTCCGCGCTGTGGTCGCTGCCGGTCCGGCCGGACGGCACGCCCGACGGCGACCCGCGCCAGCTCACCGAGGAGAACGCGGACCACCCCTCCTGGTCCGGGGACTCGCGCACGCTGCTCTACCTCTCGTCGGGCAAACTGCGACTGATCTCCGCCAAGGGCGGTACGCCACGCACCGTGCGCCTGCCACTGGACTACCGGCGCCGCCGGCCCGAGGACCTGGTGGTGCACGCGGGTCAGGTGTGGGACGGCACCGGCGAGCGACCGCGCGAGGACGTGGACCTGCTGGTACGCGGCGGGCGGATCACCGGCATCGAGCCGCACCGCGCCGGCCGGGCCGCCGCCCGGCGGGTGGACGCCTCCGCGCACACCGTCATCCCGGGCCTGTGGGACGCGCACACCCACCCCTGGCACGTGACCTACGGCGGCCGGCAGCCCGCCTCGCAACTCGCGTACGGCATCACCACCGCCGTCTCCTTCGGCGGCTTCGCCTACGAGCAGCTGCGCGTCCGCGAGGCGGTCGCGGCCGGGGTGCTCGCCGGGCCGCGCCTGTTGGCCACCGGCGAGCTGCTGGACGGCGCGCGCGTGGCGTACAGCATGGGCCGCGCGCACCGCACCCCCGCCGGGCTGCGCCGTTCGCTGGCCCGGGCCGAGGCGCTGGACTGGGACTTCGTCAAGACGTACGTCCGCGCGCCGGGCTGGATCATGGCCGAGGCGGCCCGCTTCGCGCACGAGCGGCTCGGGGTGCGCTCGGGCGGCCACCTGTGCACGCCCGGCGTGCAGCTCGGACAGGACCTGACGACGCATCTCCAGGCCACCCAGCGGCTGGAGTTCGGGCACGCCACGTCGGCCACCGGGCACGCCTACCAGGACCTGCGGGAGATCTACACCGCCAGCGGCGACTTCCACCTGGTGGCCACGCCGTTCACCTCCTCGCCGCTGGTGGGCGCCGATCCGGCGCTGGCCGAGGACGAGCGGGTGACGCGGCTGATGCCGCCGTGGGACACCGCCGCGGTGCGTGAGCTGGCGGCGAAGCCGCCGACGCAGGCGCAGCTCACGGCGTTGCGTACGGAGATCGACGTGTACCGGCGGGTGCTCGCCGAGGGCGGGCTCGTGGCCCTGGGCACCGACGCGCCGCTGGTGCCGGTGGGGCTCGGGCTGCACATGGGGCTGCGCGCGCTGCACCAGGGCGGGTTGACACCGGCTCAGGCGCTGCGTACCGCGACGTCGCTGGCCGCCCGGGTCTTCGGCGCCGAGCGCGATCTGGGCACGCTGGAGCCGGGCAAGCTCGCGGATCTGGCGGTGGTGGACGGCGACCCGTTCACGGACTTCGACTCGCTGGTCCGAGTGGTGTCGGTGCTACGGGGCGGCACCCGGTACACCACGCGCGACCTGGTCGAGGCGTTCCCCTCGGGCGACGCGCTGCCCTCGCGCCCCGCCACGGCGCCAGGCCACCGGCACGCGGCCGGGGCCGGGGCGCACGCCGGAGCCGACGCCGCCCACGGCAGCTGGCTGGAGGTCGGGCAGTGGTTGCGTCGGGACTCCTGCTGCGAGGGCGGCGAGGGCTGATCGGGTGACCCGCGCGTGTCCCCGGCCGCCGGCGCGGCCCGCCCGCCGCGCCGTGGTCGGGGACCCGCGCGGCGGGCCGGGCGAACCGGGCGACCGGGCCTTTGACCTCGGCGTACGGGGTGCGCCTGGCCGAAGCGGGTGGGTCCCGCGCGGGGGTGGCGCGGCTCCGTGCGCCGCCCCCGCACGCACCGGCGGTCCACCGATCCGCCACCTTGTCGCCACCGGGGCGTGGTAAGGAGCCATGATTGAGTCCGGCAGCCCCGTGAGGAGAAGGATGAGCCACTCCGAAGCGACTCCGCGCCCCTACTACGAGGACGTCTCGCCCGGCCACGGCGTCCTGCCACCCCGGGCCCACTCCCCCGCCTCCGACGCCAGGCGCCTGGATCTCGGCGGGACCTGGCGCTTCCGCCTCTCTCCCGGGGCGACGACCCGGGGCACGGAGTTCGCCCGACCGGACTACGACGCCTCCGGCTGGCAGGAGCTGCCCGTGCCCTCGCACTGGGGGCTGCACACGGGCCGTCAGGCGGGGCCCAGCACGCCCCCCGTCTACACCAACACCGGCTACCCCTTCCCGGTGGACCCGCCCCGGGTGCCCGCCGAGGACAACCCCACCGGCGACCACCGCCTGGTCTTCGACCTGCCGGCCGACTGGCCCCGGGCGGGCGGGGCCGTGCTGCGTTTCGAGGGCGTGGAGTCCTTCGCCCGCGTCTGGCTCAACGGCCGGGAGCTGGGCACCTTCCAGGGCAGCCGGCTGCCGCACGAGTTCGCCGTGGGCGCGCCGACCACCACGGGCGGGGCCGACGCCGCCGAGCGGGCCGAGGCCGGTCCGGGGTTGCGGGACCGGGGCAACGTGCTGGCCGTGCGGGTCCACCAGTGGTCGGCGGGCAGCTATCTGGAGGACCAGGACCAGTGGTGGCTGCCGGGCATCTTCCGCGAGGTGACGCTGGAGCACCGGCCGCCGGCCAGCGTCGGCGACCACTTCGTGCACGCCGCCTACGACCACCGCCAGGGGCGGGGCACGCTGCGCGTGGACAGCACGCCCGCCGGCCGGGTCACCGTGCCCGAGCTGGGCCTGGACCTGGCCACCGGGCAGAGTGCGAGCGTCCCCGTCGAGCCGTGGTCGGCGGAGGCGCCCCGGTTGTACGCGGGCGAGCTGGTCACCGACGGGGAGCGGGTGCCGCTGCGGATCGGCTTTCGCACCGTCGCGGTCGAGGACGGGCTGTTGAAGGTCAACGGGCAGCGGGTGCTGTTCCGTGGCGTGAACCGGCACGAGTTCCACCCGGAGACCGGCCGCACGCTCGACCGGGAGACGATGCGGCGCGACGTGCTCCTGATGAAGCGCCACAACATCAACGCCGTGCGGACCAGTCACTACCCGCCCCACCCCGCCTTCCTCGACCTGTGCGACGAGCTGGGCCTGTGGGTGGTGGACGAGTGCGACCTGGAGACACACGGCTTCCACGCCGTGGGCTGGCGCCGCAACCCCGTGGACGACGAGCGCTGGACGCCCGCGCTCCTTGACCGCGCGGCGCGCACGGTGGAGCGGGACAAGAACCATCCGGCGGTCATCATGTGGTCGCTGGGCAACGAGTGCGGCACGGGCGCCGGCCTGTCCGCGATGGCCGCCGCCGTCCGCGAGCGCGACCCGGACCGCCCACTGCACTACGAGGGCGACCCGACCTGCGCGGACACCGACGTCTACTCCCGGATGTACGCCCCGCACGCGGAGGTCGAGGCGATCGGGCGGCGCGCCGAACCGGCCCTCGCGGACCCCGCGCTGGACGCGCGTCGCCGGTCGCTGCCGTTCATCCTGTGCGAGTACGCGCACGCGATGGGCAACGGGCCGGGCGGGCTCAGCGAGTACCAGCGGCTGTTCGAGCGGTACGAGCGCTGCCAGGGCGGCTTCGTCTGGGAGTGGATCGACCACGGCATCGCCCGCCGCGCCCCCGACGGCACCCCCTACTTCGCGTACGGCGGTGACTTCGGCGAGGAGTTGCACGACGGCAACTTCGTCTGCGACGGCCTGCTCTTCCCCGACCGCACCCCCTCGCCCGGGCTGGTCGAGTACAAGAAGGTGATCGAGCCCGTCCGGATCGAGCCCGTGGACGGCCCGTACGCGGGCGACGCGGCGGCGGGGCCGGCCTCCGGCGTCCGGATCAGCAACCTGCACGACGTCGTGGACCTGGCCCACCTGGTCTTCCGCTGGTCGTACGAGGTGGCGGGCGAAGCCGTGGCGCGGGGCGAACTCGCCGTGCCGCCGTTGGCTCCCGGCGAGTCGGCCGACGTGAAGTTGCCACTGGTGGAGCGCCCGGCGGAGCCGACCGGGGAGGCGGTGTGGACGGTGCGCGCCGAGTTGGCCGCCGACACCCCCTGGGCCGCGGCCGGCCACGAGGTGGCCTGGGGGCAGTGGTTGGCGGACGCGGCCGGCGCGGCGGTGCCACCCGCCAAGGCCGCACGGCCGGGTGCCGTCGCCTCGCCCCGGCCCGGCGACGACGGGCGCACCCTCGTCCTGGGGCCCGGAGTCTTCGACGCGGCGACCGGCGCGCTGCGCGTCCTGGGTGGCCAGCCGGTGGTGGGCCCGCGGCTGGATGTCTGGCGGGCGCCGACCGACAACGACGAGGGCGCCCCCTGGCAGCCCGACACCCGCTACGGAACGGTGTGGCGGCGGGCCGGGCTGCACCGGATGCGGCACCGCACCGACCGGGTCCGGGCCGAGGAGGGGGCGCTGACGGTCGAGTCGCGGGTGGCGCCCGCCGCCACCGACCGGGCGCTGTCCGTCGTCTACCACTGGACCGCCACCGGGGCCCGGCTGCGGCTGAGCGTCAGTGTGATCCCCGAGGGCGACTGGGACTTCCCGCTGCCGCGCCTGGGCGTACGCCTCGGGGTGAGCGCGGGCCTGGGTGAGGTTGAGTGGTACGGCGGCGGGCCGGGCGAGGCGTACCCGGACACCGGGGCCGCCTCGCGGCTGGGCCGGTACGCCCGGTCGGTGGACGCCCTGCAGACGCCGTACGTGCGGCCCCAGGAGAACGGGGCGCGGGCCGACGTGCGCTGGGCCCGGCTGCGCGGGGCGGACGGCGGGTGGCTGCGAGTGGCTGGGGAGCCACCGTTCTGGTTCACCGCGCGCCGCTGGACCAGCGAGGAGTTGGACGCGGCGACGCACACCCCCGACCTGGTGCCCGGCGACCGGATCTGGCTGAACCTGGACCACCGCCAGCACGGCATCGGCACCCAGTCTTGCGGCCCCGGCGTGCTCCCCGCGCACCGACTCGACGCCGGCCCGGCGACGTTCTCCCTCACCTTCGCGGCCGGCGGCCCCACGTCCCCGCCCACGTAGCGGCGGGCCCCGGCGGGCGACCCGCGCCCGCGCCCCGGCCAGCGCCCACCCGCGAGCCGGGGCGACGGGTGGGCGGGCCACAATGGGGCGATGTTGGAGTTGCTCCCGGGGACCGGGGTGGCCCTGCCGGACGGGGCGGGCACCCTCCGGTTCGGCATGTCGGCCGAGGAGGCCCGGTCGGTGCTGTCCGGGGCGCCCCGCGTCCACCACAACCGGCAGTGCATGACGCTGACCCGCGCCGAGTACCGGGAACTCCGGCACGCCCACGACGCGTGGCTCTCCCGGCTGCTCCACGACCCCGCCTGGAACACCGTCGCCACCTACGGCGAGGTGGTACTGACCGTCGCGGGAGGTGGCCCCGGTCGCACGGACCAGCTCACCCGCGTCGACCTCGATCTCGCTCCCCAAGGTCCCACCCCGAGCACCACCCCGGTGGTGTGGGACGGCGTCGACCTGTTCGCCCACCCCACCCACGACACCCTGTCCGTACTCCCCGCCGCCACCCGCCACACACCCACCGAGCTCAGCGTGGACTCCCTGGGACTGTGGCTCCACAGCCACCCCGCACCAGCCACCCGCTGGTCCCGACTCACCCTGCAGGCCACCCCCACCGGCTGGGAGCGGTGCTGTTCGGCCACCGCCGCCTGCGCCGCGGGCGGCGACGCGTTCGTGGGCATCCTGCGCTAGCCACCGGACCCCGACCCACTCGGGGCCCGGTCCGTCCACCGCGCGGCCCCCGCCGCGCCGGGCGGCGTTCATTCCGCGCGCGCCGGGAGGGGAGCCGCGCCGGGGGTGTGTCTCGTGTGGCAGGGTGGGGTGATGCCCGCGACCCTCCGCCCCCTGGGCGCCCAGCACTTCGCCGCCTGGCTCGACCGCTGTCGCGCCGAGTACGCCGGGGATCTGGTCACGCTGGGACAGTCACCCACGGACGCCCGCCGCCAGGCGGAGGAGGCGATGGCCCACTCCTTCCCAGCCGGGAAGCCCACCCCGGGGCACCGGGTCTTCGACGTGCTCGACGACGCCGGGGCGGTCGTCGGTTACCTCTGGATCGGGCCGCACACCGGCGATGACGACGGCGCCTGGTGGGTGTGGGACATCGCGATCGACGCCGACCAGCGCGGTCGCGGCCTCGGGCGGGCGGCCATGGTTCTCGGCGAGGAGTACGCGCGGTCCCAGGGTGCGCACACCCTGGGTCTCAACGTCTTCGGGTTCAACACGGGCGCGCGTGGCCTGTACGAGTCGCTCGGTTACGAGACGACCTCGCTGAAGATGCGCAAGAGACTCGACTGAGCCCGGGGCGCTTCCCGTCGACGGCGGCGCGTGACCGCCGCGCTACTTCCGCAACCCCGCGACCAGGACGTGGACCAGTTGGCGGGCGTCGTAGCGGGGGTTGGTGCCGGCGCCCGCGCACAGGCCGCCCACGCCCCGCATGAGCGCGTAGGCGTCCAGGTCGGTGCGGACCTCGCCGGCCTCGGTCGCGGCGGCCAGCAGGTCCGCGCAGGCGGGGACGAGCCGTTCCAGGAAGTAGGCGTGCAGCGGGTCGAAGCAGGGGTCGTCGGACTGGAGCACGGTGGCCAGGCCCTGCTTGGTGGCCACGAAGTCGACGAACTGGTCGATCCAGCGCGCCAGCGCGGCGTACGGCGTCCCGGTGGTCTCCAGCAGGGTGGGGCCGACCTCGGCGAGCGCGTCGACCTGGTGCCGGTAGACGGCGACGATCAGGTCCGCCCGGGTGGGGAAGTGCCGGTAGATGGTGGCCGTGCCGACGCCGGCCCTGGCCGCGATGTCACGGATCGGCACCTCCACACCCGAGGCGACGAACGCCTCGGCAGCCGCCCGCAGCAGGACCTCCGCGTTGCGTCGAGCGTCCGCCCGCTTCACGCGGGGCGCACCGTTCGTCCGCACGTCGCCGCCACTCACCGCACCGTCTCCTTCGTCGTCGGGGCACGCCCCCGCTTACGAAACGGGACAGCGTCCCGTATATTCGTTTCGGGACGACGTCCCGTTTCCTCATCATGACAGATGGCGGAACCGGTACGTCGTGCGCGCACGGCCATCCACCCGCACGCGAGAGGCGTCGGCACCCGCCCCGGCCCTCGGCCAAGCCCCCGCACGGGGCTCGCCGGCGCCGCGGCCACCGACCCGGCACGCGCCCCGTCCCGCGCCGACCGCCACGGCACCCCGCCGACCGGACGGCCCGGCGTCGGGCCTGCCCCGCCACGCCCACGCCGCGATCGACCAGCACGACGTCGAGAGGAAGAGTTCCGCATGTCCGTATCAGAACAGGTCACCCCCGACACCACCCACGCCACTGCCGCCCCCGTGGTCTCCGTCAAACCGGTGACGCTGGAGGCGCCTGGTCGCGGCACGGATCTCCAGGTGCGGATCTCCGCGCCGGCGACCGGGGACAGACTGCCGATCGTGCTCCTCTCACACGGCCACGGCTCGTCGCTGGAGGGCTACGGCCCCCTGGCCGACCACTGGGCCGCGCACGGCTTCGTGGTGGTACAGCCCACCCACCTGGACTCCCGCACCGTGGGACTGGCCCAGGACGACCCCCGGACCCCGCACCTGTGGCGGCTGCGCGTCCAGGACCTGACCCGCGCGCTGGACCAACTCGACCTGCTGGAAGCCGCCGTGCCCGGTCTCGCCGGCCGTCTGGACCGCGCTCGCGTCGCCGTGGCCGGCCACTCCTTCGGCGGCCAGACGGCGGGGGTCCTGCTGGGCCAGCGCGTCCTGGACCCGGCGGGCGGCGAGGGCGAGGACCTGTCCGACGCGCGGATCACGGCGGGCGTCCTGCTCGCCACGGCCGGCCGGGGCGGAGCCGACCTGAGCCCGTACGCCGCCGAGCACTTCCCCTTCATGAACCCGGACTTCACCCACCTGCGCGCGCCGGCCCTCGTGGTCGCCGGCGACCGGGACGACTCCCCCCTGAGCACCCGGGGGCCGGAGTGGTTCACCGATCCGTACCACCTGAGCCCGGGCCCCAAGAGCCTGCTCACCCTGTTCGGGGCGGAGCACTCGCTCGGGGGGATCGCCGGCTACGAGGCACGGGAGACGACGGACGAGAACCCCGACCGCCTCGCCCTGCTCCAGCGCGTCACCCTGGCCTACCTCCGCCACGCGCTCGGCGTCGAGAGCGCCGACTGGGCCACCACGCGAGAGGCCCTGGCCCACGACGCCGCGCCCCTGGGGCGGATCGAGTCCAGGTGAGGCCCCGGACGTGACGGCGCGCCCCGCCCACCACCTCGTCAGCGGTGCGGGGCCGCCGCGCGTTCGGCGTGGGCACGGTAGGCACACCGGGGCAGGGCGAACTGGGTGACGGTGCCGACCCCGAGCGCGTAGACCATGGTGCCGATCCCCACGGTGCCGCCCAGCGACCAGCCCACCGCCAGCACGACGATCTCGATCAGGGTGCGGACGAGCCGGAGGGAGCGCCCGGTCAGGGCGGCGGCGCCGGTCATCAGCCCGTCCCGGGGCCCCGGCCCGCAGCGCGCGCCGACGTAGACCGCGACGGCCAGCCCGTTGAGGAGGATGCCGGCGACGAGGAACGCGATCCGGCCGGGTGGGTCGAGACGCGCGGGCAGCAGCCACAGGCCGAGGTCGGCCGAGCAGGCCAGGACGACGACGTTGGCCGCCGTGCCGAACGTCGGGCGCTGCCGGAGCGGAATCCACAGCAGCAGTACGAGCACGCCCAGGGCCGCGCTGATGGCGCCGAAGCTCAGCGCGGTGTGCCGGGCCAACCCCTCGTACAGCACGCTCCACGGGTTGACGCCTAGCGCCGCCCGAACCATCAGCGCCAGGCTGAAGCCGTACAGGGCCAGCCCGGCGAACAGTTGCGACAGCCGCCGCAGCGGGCGCTCGCCGAGGCGGACGTAGGTCAGCGGCGGGCCGACCGCCCGGCGCGCGGGCGCCGGCGTTTCCACGGAGGCGCGCGCCGGGGTGGGAGCGGCGCCCGGCGCGGGGGCCCTGCGGAGTGGGTCCGCCCGCGCGCAGGGGTCCGGCCGCGCGCGGGGGTCCGGCTCGTGGGCGGATGCGCGGGCGAAGGGGGCGGTCGTGTCGTGCCGCATGCCTGGTTGCCTCCGGCGTCTCGTACGTTCAAGGCCATTGGCGGCAACTCTGTAGAGTGATTGGCCCAGGAAACATGGCCAATGTGAGGAGAGTGGTATGGCTGGCGCGCAGGCGTTTCCCTCCGGCGGGGCGGGCCGCACGGAGCGGACCGTGGGAAGTCGCCAACTCGCCGCGATGTTGCCCGACCCCGCGCAGGCCCGCCCCGCCTACCGGCACCTGGCCCGCGCCATCAGCGCCCTGATCCTGGACGGCCGCGTCGCGCTGCACGTGAGACTGCCCGCCGAACGGGAGCTGGCCGCCGCGCTGCGCACCAGCCGCACCACCATCACCGCCGTGTACGACCTGCTGCGCGAGGGCGGGTACGCCCACAGTCGCCAGGGCTCCGGCACCTGGACCGCGCTGCCGGACGGGCGGGCCACCAGCGGGGTGGGCCGGCTGCTGGGCGGCGAGGACACCGCGATCGACCTGGCCAGGGCGGCCAGCGGACTGCCCGAGCAGGCTCTGACCGACGCCCTCGCCGAGATCACCCCCCACCTGGTGGAACACGCCCACACCCCCGGCTACCACCCGTACGGCCTGCCCGAACTGCGCGCCGCCGTCGCCGACCGGTTCACCGCGCGGGGCCTGCCGACCGTGCCCGAGCAGATCCTGGTCACCTCCGGGGCCCAGCACGCGCTCAGCCTCGTCCTCGGCCTGCTGGGCGGGCCGGGCGACCGGATCGCGGTGGAGAACCCCTCGTATCCCAACGCCCTGGAGGCCATGCGGCGCGCGCGGCTGCGCACCGTGTCGGTCCCGGTGACCGACAGCGGCTGGGACGTCGAGATCATCGAGTCGACCCTGCGCCAGGTGGTGCCCCAACTGGCCTACCTCATCCCCGACTTCCACAACCCGACCGGCCATCTGATGCCCGACGACGACCGTGGCCGGGTGCTGCGCGCCGCCGCGCGGGCCGGCACCTGGCTGGTCGTCGACGAGACCCTGACCGAGCTGGCCCTCGACGTGCCGACGCCGGCGCCGTTCGCCTCCCACGCCGCGCCGGGCGGCACCGGTCAGGTCGTCACCATCGGCTCGATGAGCAAGACCCACTGGGGCGGGCTGCGCATCGGCTGGCTCCGCGCGCCCGCTCGGTTGGTCACCGAGCTGGCCGGGCAGCGCGTGGCCACCGACATGGGCGGCTCGGTGCTCGACCAGCTCCTGGCCGTCGCCCTGTTGGCCCGTGGCGAGCGGCTGTTGCCGCCTCGGCTGGAGCGGATGCGCGACCAGCGCGCGGCGCTGGCCGACGCCCTGGCCACGCGCCTGCCCCAGTGGACCTGGCGGCTGCCGCCCGGCGGCCTGTCACTCTGGGTCGACCTGGGCGAGCCGGTCGCCTCGGCGCTGGCCGAGCGGGCGCTGGCGAACGGCGTACGCGTCGAGAGCGGCGCCGCCTTCGCGGCCGACCCCGGCATCTTCGAACAGCGGCTCCGCATCCCCTTCACAATGCCGGCCGACACCCTGCGCGAGGCGGTACAGCGCATGGCCACCACCCTCGCCGACGGCCTCCCCACCACACCGGCGGGTCGCCGGGCGCACTGGATCGCCTAGCGGTACGCCTCGGCCGACGGGGCGATGTGCCGGCCTGGGCGGCGGGGTCGGCGGGGCGGCGGGGTAGGTGGGCGGGGCGCTGGTGGAGCCGGTGGCGGCGGGTCCGAGGTGGGTGGCGCGGGTGTGACCGCCTCTGTCAGGCGGGCGGCCTGGTGACGTGGCGTACGCCGTCGCGCGGGCGAACCGGCCAGGGTCGGCGGCGGGTGAGGGCGGACGGCGTCGCGCGAGGGTGTGACGTACCGCTCGGGGCTCACAGCCGGACGAGGCGTCGCAGGCGCGGGAAGCGCCGGTGGGCCTCGCGGGCGTTGCGGTCGAGCTCCTCCATGAGCCGGGTGGTGCGGTGCTCCATGTCCATCTCGTCCAGCATCCGGTCCACCTCGGAGAGCACCGCGCCGCGCAGGTGCCACTGCCGGGAGTCGGCCCGCACCGACTCCAGCAGCAGCCGCGCGACACGGTCCCGGCTGGCCGCCGCCACCTCAAGCACCTCCGTCAGCCGCGCCTCGGCCTGCTGTGCGTCGGCGCTGACCTGCGTGGTGACCAGAACCGCGAAGCTCTCGACGGCGCGGGCGACGTGGCCCAGGAGGTCCGCCAGCGCGTCGGCCACCTCCGGCGCGAACAGCGGCTCGCTCCGCCGGTGCCTGGCCAGGTCGGTGAGCGTGCGGGTCAGCACCCGCACGACCACGGTGCAGATCTCCAACGTGTCCAGGCCCGTGCGCAGCACCACCCGGTGCAACAGCCCCTCCTTGACCCGTGGGTTGAGGCGCAGGCTGTCCTCGGCCTGCCGCAGGGCCGCGTCCACCCGGGCGACGTCGTTGTCCAGGCGGCGGGCCTCGTACAGACGGGCGACGGCGCGGTCGACGGGGGTGTGGTCGCCCAGCCCGGCGCTCATGTGCAGCAGCAGCTCCCGCAGCCGCCCGGCCAGGCCCTCGATGTGCTCGCTCGCGGTCTGCACCCAGACGGGCGGCGCGAAGAGGAAGTTGAACAGCAACCCGACCAACGCCCCGATGAGCGTCTCCAACACCCGGTCCCAGGCCGTGTTGGCCACCCGGGTCACACCGAGGACGAGCATGGCGCTGATCGCCACCTCGACGGTGAACTCCCGCACCTTGACGAGGTGTCCCGCGGCCAGCGAGGCCAGGATGATCAGGCCGAGGCTCCACCAGGACAGCCCCACCAGGGAACTGAACGCGATGGCGATGAGCACGCCGCAGACCACCGCGTTGACCCTCCGCACGCCCGTGGTCAACGTGGCGTACAGGGTGACCTGCACGACGAGCAGAGCGGTCAGCGGGGCGGTGAGCGGCACCGGTTCGGTGCTGATCTGGAGCGCGACGACGTAGGCGATGGTCGCCGCCGCGGTGGACCGCATCGCCTGCACGACGGTGGGGTGGCGGCTGCGTCGGGTGAGTTCGGCTACGGGCTCCTTCACGTCGGGCACTTTCTGCCCTTCCCGCCCCTGACCGCCTCCGACACCCACCCGCCCCACCTGCCACCTGCCTGGCGGTAGGCACCCCGACCACCGGGGCCCGCCGCCGTCGCGCCCGGAGCTCGCGCGTACGGGCTCGCACCCGGCCCCGCACGGACTCCCGACACGGCCCTGGGCGCGGGGCCCGTGAGCGCGCGGGCGCGCGGGCGAGGTGGGCCCGCGAGCGCGGGGCGGGACGGGTCCCGGGTTCGCGAGGGGGCGAGGGCGAGGAGTCGGGGGCGAGGCCGCGAGCACGGGGGCCCGGGTTCGCGTGGGGCCGCTCGTCGGGGGCGGGCGGAGCCTGGGGAGGCGCGCGGTGGCGCGCGGGCGGCGGAACGGCGCCGAACCGCGCCACGCCGCGCCGGGCTGCCTCGTTAGCACGGGCGCGGGCGTTGGTCACCGGCCCGCGCCCACGCGCCGGTCACCCGGCCGCGCTCCGTGCCCGCCGCGCGTCAGCGCCCCGGCATCCGCTCACCCTCGAAGGGACGCCTCCCGTGAAGACCGAACTGACCTCGTCCGCAGAGCTGCGGCACCAGATGACCGAGCGGCTCGCCTCGCAGGGCGCGCTGCGCTCCGACGCGTGGCGTTCGGCCTTCGCCGACGTCCCGCGCGAGGGGTTCGTACCCCACCAGTTCACGGTCGGCGCGGGCGGTCACAAGCACTCCTACACGCCCAACGACCCGGCCTGGCTGCCGGTGGTCTACTCGGACGCCGCGCTCCTGACCCAGTTCGACGCCTCGGGCACCGCCACCAGCTCCTCGACGCAGCCCTGGCTCATGGCCCACATGCTGGAGGACCTGGACGTCGAGCCCGGCCACAGAGTCCTGGAGGTCGGGCTCGGCACCGGCTACAACTGCGCCCTGCTCACCCACCGACTGGGCCACGTCAACGTCTTCTCCATCGACATCGACCCCGACCTGGTCACGGTCGCCGCCGGGCGACTGCGCGACCTGGGCTACGCGCCGACGGTCGCGGTCGGCGACGGCCGGCAGGGACTGCCCGCGCACGCCCCCTACGACCGGCTCCTCGCCACCTGCGGCATCGCGCGCGTCACCGCCGCGTGGCGTGCCCAACTACGCCCCGGCGGGGTCATCGTCGTCAACATCGGGCTGGGTATCGCGCGGCTGGTGGTCGGCGAGGACCGAAGCGTCTCGGGCCGCTTCCGGCCCTACCTCGGCGCGTTCACGGCGGCACGTGCCGCCCCCGACGCCGTCGCCGCCACCGCGCGACAGCTCACGCGCCGGCTCGCCACCGCCAGGGGCCACCGCCGCAGCGTCCAGGTCACGGCGAACCTCGCCAGCGAGGGACCGCGGTTCCTGGGCTCCCTGGTCCAACCGGACGTGGTGAGCTTCTCGTTCACCGATCCCGACGGCCATCAGGTGCACTGTCTCCACGACCCGGCGACGGAGTCCTGGGCCCGCATCACCCTGCTCGACGTCCGCGCGGCCCGGCTCGATCACGGCGGCCCCCGCGACCTGTGGGCCGAACGCGAACCACTGATCAACCGGTGGGTGAGCCACGGCCGGCCGGCCCCCGGCCACTACGGCCTGACCGTGAGCCCGGCCGGCGACCACACCCTGTGGCTGGACTCGCCCAGCGGGTACTCCTGGCCCCTGCCGGACGCCTGACGGGGTGACGGCCCGGCACCCACCGGCTGCCCGGCACCCACCGACTGCCCGGCACCCACCGGTTGTCCGGCCCCTCCGGTCGCCGGGCACCACCGGCCACGCCCCTGCTGGCTCGCGCCCACGGGTGCCGCACGCGTGTGCCCGTACCCCCACGGCCTCAACCGGGGAAACAGCCTCGTGGCGGGCGACGTTGTCGTGCCTGTCGGGCGGTGCCCACGCACCTGAAAGTGCCTTTTGTAAGCCCTCCCCGCCTCACTCATGATGGCGTTACGCACTACTAGTGAGGTGAGGAAGATGGTGGAGCGGACGGCACGGTGCACGGGGGCGCGGGTCGCCACCCCGGCGCGGGCCGCCCCGGGATGGCGACCCGACCCGGGCGCCACGGCGGAACGGCGCCGGGTCGGGGCCGGGCTCCGGGTTACGTTCGGGTTCGGGGGCGGAGTCGGGGGCGGGATTTCACAGCGCCCGAACACGGATCGGTCCACGCTCACCGTGCGGTTGCCGTGCCCGACGCACCCCGCGCCAGGGACCGATGGGCGCCCCCGACACCTCAGGCCGCTGGCGCGCTGACCGTGGCCCTGGCCCGGCCGACTCCGGTCAGCTCGCTGGCGGCCCGGTTGCTGGCGACCTCGCCGTGATGGGCGACGGCCCAACTGGCCATCGCCGTCACCGCGTTGAGCAGTGACCGACCCAGGTCCGTCAGCTCGTACTCCACTCGCGGCGGGACCTCGGCGTACGCGGTCCGGGTGAGCAGGCCGTCGCGCTCCAGGTGCTTGAGCGTCTGGGTCAGCATCCGCTGGGAGATACCCGGGACGCTCGCCTGCAGGTCGGAGTAGCGCAGCGGGCCGCCGCTCAGGGTGCTGACGGTCAACATCGTCCACTTGTCGCCGATACGGTCGAGCACCTCCCGGATGAAGGCGCTGTCCTTGGGCCATGTCTGGCACGGACCGCTGATCTGTCGCGCTGACGCCATCTCGATTACCTCTCAGCCGGGTGCGACCGCACCACCAGTATGTAACGCCCACGGGGCGGACCACCTCACCCGTGTCGCACCTGCCAGGCGGCGGCTCCTCCGCGCTCGGCGCGGCCCCGGTTCTCCGACCGGTTCACTCACCCCTGCTCGAACGGCGGGACAGCGCAGTCGTCCACCGCGCCCCGGCCGCCTCACCCGCGCCCGGCCTCGGCCGGCGTCACCCCACACCACACACCTCACACACACCTCGATTCAACGGAGAGTGATCACCATGAACGCGCATCACACCATCGTGGTCGGCGCGGGCCCGGTCGGCCTGTGGATCGCGGCGGAGTTGGCCCTGGGCGGCGGGCGACCGCTGGTCCTGGAGCGGGCCGAGCGGCGCAGCCCGCACTCGAAGGCGCTGGCGATACACCCGCGCACGATCGAGGTACTGGCGATGCGCGGGCGGGAACAGGCCTTCCTCGACGGTGGGTTGACCATGCCCGACGGACACTTCGGCATGCTCCCCGCTCGCCTGGACTTTCGCGGGCTGGCCACACCCTTCCCGTTCGTGCTCGCACACCCGCAGCTGCGCACCGAGGAACTGCTCGAACAACACGCCCTGGCCCTCGGGGCGGTGATCCGACGCGGGCACCAGGTGTCCGGGCTGAGCCAGGACGAACGGGGCGTGACGCTCCAGGTCAGCGCGCCGGACGGGGAGTACGAGATCACCGCCGACCACGTGGTCGGGACGGACGGCGCGGGCAGCACCGTGCGCCGGGAGGCGGGCATCGCCTTCCCCGGCACCGACTCCACCGTCTTCGGCTTCCTCGGCGACGTCGAGCTGACCGACCCGCCAGAGCGGCCGAGCTTCTGGCACAACGAACACGGCGCGCTGATCGTGGCCCCGATCCCCGGCGGGCGCTACCGCGTCACCGGGTACGCGCCGTCGGCTCCCACCACCCTGGAGTCCCTGCGAGAGACGGCGCGGCGCATCGCGGGGGTGGACTTCGGCCCGCACTCCCCGGTGTGGTTGTCCCGCTTCGGCAACGCCACCCGGCTCGCTGCGGAGTACCGGAAGGGCCGGGTGTTTCTGGCGGGCGACGCCGCGCACATGCACTTCCCGGCGGGCGGCGTCGGACTGAACGTGGGACTCCAGGACGCGATGAACCTGGGGTGGAAGCTGGCGGCGGTGCGACGAGGTGAGGCGGACGCGGCCCTGCTGGACACCTACCACGCGGAACGCCACCCCGTCGGTGTGGCCCTGGGCGAACACACCAAGGCCCAGACCGCCCTGATCACCGCCACCACCGAGGAGGGCCAGTCCCTGCGTCGCCTCATGGCGGACCTGCTGCGCACCCACCCCGACGTGGCGACCGCGCTGGCCAACACGCTGACCGCGCTGGACGTACGCTATCCGGGCACCCACCCCCTGGCAGGCCAGCGCCTGCCGGCCACCCGCGAACAACTGCACCTGTTGCGCGAGGGTCGCCCGGTGCTGCTCGCCCAGGAAGCCAGCCCGGCGCTCAAGGACCTGGCCGCGAACGCGGACCTCCGGCTGTACGAGACCGAGTTGCCCTGGTCCACAACCGCCGTGCTGATGCGCCCGGACGGACACGTGTGGGCCGCCGGAGACACCGCCGAACAGCTGACGGACGCCCTGGCGGAACTACCTCTGACCTGACAAGGGGACGGCGGGCCCCGGGTAAACCCTCCCAGGGGCCCGCCCCCGCACGACGGGCGACGCGCCCACGGCCCTGCTGACCGCATCTCCCGAGGCCACCACCACGGCCGTCGTCATCAGGGCGCCGCGAACTCATCAACCGCCCGCTCGCCCAGCTCCCGGAGCCCTCCTCCCACGCCATCCCCTCACCCACCCGCCCCCGCCCCGAACCGGCGGCGGGGTTGGCTCCGTCGGATCGGCGAGCGGTGCGCACCCCAACGGTCAACCACGCCGCCTCGCCCGTCATGGACGGCGGACGGAGCTCTCGACGCGGCTCCGGCCGAGCAGGCCCGCCCCCAGCGCGTACCACCCGCCCGCGCTCCTCCACGTCCGGCCGTCCCACACGCGAGCTACCTGTTTCGAGTGGGGTGCCGGGGGCCGTCACTCACCCCCTGGGTGGAGATCTCCTCCGGCGTTGGGCTGTCGCCACGTGCGCTCGACGGGTCGGGACGCCACGCGCCACCAGGGGGTGTCCGGCAACTTCCCACTCGGCTCGAAGGACTCGCCGGGCCGGGGGAACGCGACGGAAACGCCCTCCTCCTCGGCCACGTCCCTGATCCACTCCGCCGGCTCGGCCCACGGGTGCGGAGCCAGGTTGAAGGTGCCCCAGTGGATGGGCAACAGCGCACCACCGGTGCCGCCCTGGAGATCGCGATGGGTACGCACCCCCTCGGCGGGGGTCATATGGATCTCGGGCCAGAACTCGCTGTAGGCGCCCACCTGGATCATCGTCGCGTCGAACGGGCCGTACTGCCGGCCGATGTCCGCGAAGCCGGCGAAGTACCCGGTGTCCCCGCTGTGGAAGACCCGGTGGCGCGGGCCCGCCACGACCCACGAGGCCCACAGGGTGTGCTGCCCACCGCGCAGGCCGCGCCCGCAGAAGTGCCGGGCCGGGGTCGCGGTCAGCGTCAGGTCGGCGACCTTCGCGGACTCGTGCCAGTCCAGTTCGGTGACCCGGGCGGCGGGCACGCCCCAGTGCTCCAGGTCCGCGCCCACGCCCAGGGGCACCACGAAGGCCGTGTCGGTACGTGCCAGGGTGCGGACCGTCTCCATGTCGAGGTGGTCGTAGTGGTCGTGGGAGATGACGACGACGTCCACCGGCGGCAGTTCGACCAGCGGCAGTGGCACCGGGTGCAGGCGGCGCGGCCCGGCGAACGGGAAGGGGGAGACCCGCTGGCCCCACACCGGGTCGAAGAGCACCCGTTGGCCGTCGATCTCGGCCAGCACGCTGGAGTGCCCCATCCAGGTGAGCCGCAGTCCCGAGGCCGGTGGCCTCGCCCAGTCGGCCGCGACCGGGTGGTGCACCGGCACGTGGCCCCGAGGTGCCCTACGGGCCCGGTCGACCTTGCTGAGCTGGGTGAGCAGCAGCCGACTCGCGGAACCCGGGAGCATGGTGCGGGTCGGCAGCGGGTTGCGGAACTGCCCGTCGACGTACTGCGGTGACCGTCGCATGCGCGCCAGCCGCTCGCCCGTCGGGTCGGCCCCGAAGGCCGCCGGTCGGAGCGCGGTGATGGGCTTGCGTCGGTCGTGGGGGCCGGTCAAGGCACCTCCTAGGAAGAGACGGTGGGGCCGGGCGAGGCCGCCTCCCAACCTATGCGACCCCGCGCGACGGGCCCGCGCCCGGCCCCGGCGCCGGTCGGGGCGGTGTGAGGCGACTCAGGTCTGCCGCTGCGGCACGTACTCCTCGGCGCTGAGGCCGAACGTCCAGGCGACGCCCTCCCGGGCGGTCTTGGTGCGCGGCGGCACCCGCAGCCAGTACGTACGGGAGGAACCGTCGGGCTCCGGCGTCGAGTTGACCACCTCGACCATCACCACCGGCTCGTCGCCCTCCAGCTCGACGCGCCACAGCACTCCCGTCTCGTCCCGGTGCACCGGCTGGGCCCCGGACTCGTCGAGGTAGCGGTCGTACCCGAAGTGCTCCAGCATCACGCGGCGCAGCTCCGCGTTCTCCTCGGTGCGGATGCGGTGGACGTCCAGCGAGCCGAGCCCTTCCAGGAAGTCCGCCGGCACCGGCATGCCGCGCCAGGCGTACAGGGCGAAGCCGTCGGGGTAGGCGAGGGCGGGGCCGTCGCCGTGGTCGAGGCGGCCCGCCTCGTCCCGGTGCAGCCGCGTGGGGCGCTCGCTGAGCACCGCGACGTTCTCGTAGGGCCACCACCAGCCGGCCGCGCGGGCCACCGCGCTCACCCCGGCCAGTGCCTCGGCTCCGTCGAAGGCGGCCAGCCAGGCCGCGTCGTGCTGGCCGAGCACGGCCTCCGCGAGGGCCAGACGCACCGCCGTCTCCCGGGCGGGACGCTCCGCCTCGGCCGGCCGCGCCGCGCTCTCGCCCGCCGGCTCAGCCGCGGCGCCCCCGGGCTGCCGCGCCGGCTCGACCGTGTCGTCCGCGCCGGTCACCACGCCCGCCTCGCGCCCCTCACCGGGCCCGGTCAGGCTCGTCGTGATGCCCGCGCGCACGCGCTCGGTCAGACCGCGCGTCAGGTCCCACAGGGGCGCCGAGGTCAGCGCCCACCGGGAGGCCCAGCCGCCGGGGCCGAGCGCGTCGTGCGCGCGGCGCCGCTCGGCCTCCCACGGCGCGGTCCGCACCGCCTCGCGGACCGAGCGACCCGCCCGCGCGGTGTCCGGCTCGACGCCCGCCGCGCGCAGTGTTCGCGCGGCGCGCTCCGCGACGGCGCGGGGCAGCGTCGCGCCGCGCCCCGTCAGGAGCAACACGACGGCGGTGGCCGCCAGCGGCGACGCGGCCCACACCACCCGGTCGGGCGCGGTCAGCCCCGCCTGTGCGTAGGCCAGGCGCAGGCCGGCTTCGGCACCCGCGCGGTCGGCCGCCCCGGTGGTCGCCGCGACCGAACGCCAGTCCGTCTCCGGCTCCCGGCTCGGCGTGGTCGGTTCCTGTCGCTCCTTGGCGGTCTTCGTCATCTCTCGCTCCCCCTCGATCGTTTGGTGTGTGTCGCGGTGGCGGGCCGGCGGTGTGGCGTCGCGCCGGCCCGGTCTCAGTCGGCCACGACGCGGACCGCGCCCGGCGCGTACTCCCGCTGGCGCACCACGCGGTACCAGCCCTTCGGCAGCGGTATCGGCGCGTGCTCCTCGTGGACGACCCGGCCGCCTTCCGGGAGGTGCAGGAACCCGGCGCCGCCCAGCCCCGGTTCGCGGACCAGGGTGCCGGGGCCGACGACCGCGTGGGCGTGCCCGGTGACCTCGCCGAGCGCCAGGACCAGCCGGCCGCGCCCGTCGCGCGACTGCGGGGGCAGGGCGTCGACGCTCGGGGGCAGGGCCTCGCGGGCCGTCGGCACGATCAGGACGTCTCCCTGTCGGTACATGCGCATCCTCCGTCGGGCTGTGGGTCGCGGGGTGTTCCGGCGACGGTCACGACGTTAGGTGGGGGGTCTGACAATCGGCCCGACCACGCTCGCCGCCCCCGTGCACCACGTCCCCGACCGGCCGTCGCCGGCCTTTGACCGCCGCCCCCGCCCGTCGCTCGCGGCCTCGCGGGGCGGGGCGCGCGGGCTGGTCGCCGCCCGCCGGCTCGGCTGTCAGTGCCGCTTGGTAGAACTCTCGCAACGTTCCTCGCACGTCGTGTGAGTCGTACCAACCCCAGGAGATCCACCCCATGTCCAACGTTGAGCACCTGCAAGAGCTGCACGGCCTCCCGACGTTCGAGTTTCCGGCCAAGGACGAGTCGACGGAGCTGCCCGCCGCGGAGACCGTCGCCTGGGTGGTCCGGGTCTCGCCCTACGACGACGACTCGGAGGATTTCGCGGCGGCCTTCGAGCGGTTCCTGACGCAGGTGGACACCGCCGGGGTGCGGGCGCTGGTCATCGGGCAGTGGGGCGAGGCGTACGAGGACAGCTCCGGCACCGTGGTGGAGCTGCTGGTGGCCGCGAAGGACCGGCTGACCTCCCTGGAGGCGCTGTTCATCGGCGACCTGGAGGCCGAGGAGGCGGAGATCTCCTGGATCGAGCAGGACGACATCACGCCGGTGCTGGACGCGTACCCGAAGCTGCGTGAGCTGGGCGTGCGCGGCGGCACGGACCTGCGGTTCCCGGCGGTGCGCCACGCGTCGCTGCGCACCCTGAGCTTCGAGGCGGGCGGGCTGCCCGGTGAGGTGGTGCGCGGCGTGGTGGCGAGCGAGCTGCCCGCGCTGGAGTACCTGGAGATGTGGTTGGGCGTGGAGGAGTACGGCGGCGACGCCACCGTCGCCGACCTGGCCCCGCTGCTCGCCGGTGGCCGCTTCCCGCATCTGCGCCACCTGGGGCTGCGGAACAGCGAGATCCAGGACGAGATCGCCACGGCCGTCGCCGCCGCGCCCGTGGTCGCCCAGCTCACCTCGCTCGACCTGTCGCTCGGGGTGCTCACGGACGCGGGCGCCCTCGCGCTGCTCGACGGGCAGCCGCTCACCCACCTCAAGTGGATCGACCTGCACCACAACTTCATCACCGAGGAGGTGGCCGAGCGGCTGCGCACCACGTGGGAGGCGGCCGGGGTCGAGGTCGACCTGTCCGAGACGGGCGACTCGTGGGAGGACGGCGACGAGATCCGCCGCTACACGGCGGTCGCCGAGTGACGCGCGCGTCCCGACGTTCCGGCGTCGGTCGGCCGGGCGGATGACCCCCGACGGGCGCGGGCCCGCTCCCACCGGACACGGCCCGGCGGGCCATCGGCGCGGGCGGGCCCCGCGTGGGCCGGTGGGCGGCGGGCGCCCGGGACCCGGCGCCGGCCGGCGGCGCGCGGGGGAAGCCGGGCGGACGGCGCCCGGGTACGCGACGGAGAGCAGGGAGGTGAGCCGCCATCGCCGCGTCGTACGCGTCGTACGGACGTGAGGTGCGCTTCGCGGTCGTCGGGGTGCGCGACAGCCGCCGGGCGGCGCTGTTCGCGGACGCGGCCGGTGCCGCGGGGCTCGCTCCGCCACGCGTGCTGGACTGGGCCGACGTGCTGCGCGCGGGGGCCGCGTTCGAGCCGGGCGAGACCGTGCGCGTGGACTCGCCGGGAGAGGACGCGGCCACGGAGCGCGCGTTGCGCGGCGTCGACGACCCGACCCGGGTCGAGGGCACGGCCCGCTGGTACGCGCGGTTCACCTCGGCTGTGACGGAGGTGGCCGGCGCGGCGCGGGCGGCCGGCGCCGATCTGTTGGACGATCCGCACGAGTTGGCCGTCCTCTTCGACAAACGGCGCTGCCACGGGCTGCTCCACGCGGCCGGTGTGCCGGTGCCGCCGTCGCCGACGTCCATCTCGCCGGCGGCGCTGCCCCGCGTGTGGCCCGACCCGGCCGACGCGCCGCCTCCGCCCGGTGTACCGGCGCCCCGGACCACGGCGAGCGGGCCCGCCCCGTCTCCCCCGGCCCGCCTCGTGGTGGGTGGGGCGCCCGTGCGGGGCTGGGAGGACGTGCGCGCGCTGCTGGCCGGCCCCGGCGGACTGCGGCGTGCCTTCGTCAAGCTCGCACACGGCTCGTCGGCCTCCGGTGTGCTGGCCGTCGAGCTGGCGGGCCCCGGCCGGGTCTCGGCCCGGACCTCGGTGGAGCGCGCCCCCGACGGCCGGCTGTTCAACTCGCTGCGCGTGCGGCGTTACGCCACCGAGGCCGAGGTGGCCGCGCTGGTGGACGCGCTGGCGCCGGACGGGCTGCACGTCGAGCGCTGGCTGCCGAAGGCGGCGCAGCGCGGTCGGGCCGCCGACCTGCGGATCGTGGTCGTCAACGGGCGGGCCACGCACGCCGTCGTGCGCACCAGCCGGTCGCCGATGACCAATCTGCACCTGGGCGGCGTGCGCGGTGACCTGGCCGCCGCCCGCGCCGCGACCGAGGCCAACGGCGCGTCCTGGGCCGAGGTGCTCGGCCTGGCCGAGCGCGCCGCCCGCTGCTTCCCGCGCACCCTGTGCGTGGGCGTGGACGTGCTGCCCGGCACGGGCTGGCGGCGCTTCGCCGTCGGTGAGGTCAACGCCTTCGGCGACCTGTTGCCCCGGCTGACGGGCCTGCCCGGCAGCGGCTTCGAGGGGCTGGACACCTACGGGGCGCAGATCGCCGCCGTGCTGAACAAGGAGGACCACCGCCATGCCACCCGCTGATCCCGCCGACCCGGGCCCGCTCGCCGGTCTCGGGCCGCTCGCCGGTCCCGAGGCGCCGGAGCGGCCGAGTCCCGGCTGTCCCGGGCCGAGCTGGTCCGAGCCCGGGCGGTACGAGGAGACGCCGCACCTCGTCGAGCCGGACATGAACGCCGTCGTGGGCAGCCACGATCTGCTGCTGGTCACGCTGGACACGTTGCGCTACGACGTCGCCGCCGACCTGCTGGCCCGTGGCCGGCTGCCGCACCTCGCGCGGTACCTGCCGGGGGGTCGCTGGGAGCGCCGGCACGCCCCCGGCAGCTTCACCTACGCCTCGCACCAGGCGATCTTCGCGGGCTTCCTGCCCACTCCCGCCGCGCCGGGCCCGCACCGGCGGCTGTTCGCGGCGCGGTTCGCGGGCAGTGAGACCACCGCGGACGGGACGTACGTCTTCGACTCCCCCGACCTGGTCTCCGGCCTGGCCTCGGCGGGCTACCACACGGCTTGCGTCGGCGGCGTGGGCTTCTTCAACAAGGGCGGCGCGCTGGGCTCGGTGCTCCCGGGGCTGTTCCGGGAGAGCCACTGGGAGCCGGAGTTCTCCGTGGCCTCGCCGACCTCGTTCGAGGCGCAGGTGCACCGGGCCACGGAGATCGTCGCCCGCACCCCCGCCGAGCAGCCGCTGTTCCTGTTCCTCAACGTCTCCGCGCTGCACCAGCCCAACTGGTTCCACGTGCCGGGCGCCACGCGCGAGGCGGGCGACACGTGGGAGAGCCACGCCGCCGCGCTGGAGTACGTGGACCGGCACATCGACCGCCTGCTGACCGCCGCGAGCAGCCGCCGGCGCTGCTTCGCCATCGTCTGCTCCGACCACGGCACGGCCTACGGCGACGGCGGCTACACCGGCCACCGGCTCGCCCACGACGTCGTGTGGACCGTGCCGTACACCCACTTCTTCCTTGAGGGCCCATGACCGTCACCACCGCACCCGCCACACCCGTCACCACCCCGGGGCCGGCCGGCTCGCCGTACCAGAGCTACGTCTACGGCTACCCGCACAAGACCGCGTACGAGAAGCTGGAGCCCCGCCCCGCGCTGCGCGAGCTGTGGGCGGGCGAGGAGCGCGGGGCGCTGTCGCTGTACGCGCACATACCCTTCTGCGAGGTCCGCTGCGGCTTCTGCAACTTGTTCACCCGCATCGGCGCGCCCGACGGGCTCACCGGCGCCTACCTCGACGCGCTGGAGCGGCAGGCGCGTACGGTGCGCGAGGCGCTGGCGGGCGGGGAGCCGCCGCGTTTCGCGAACGCCGCCTTCGGCGGGGGCACCCCGACGTTCCTGACCGCCGCCGAGCTGACCCGGCTGTGCGACATCGTCGAGCGGGAACTGGGGGCCGACCTGCGGGCCGTTCCGCTGTCGGTCGAGGCGTCGCCGGCCACGGTGACGGCGGACCGGCTGGCGGTGCTCGCCGAGCGCGGCACGACCCGGCTCAGCCTGGGGGTGCAGACGTTCGTGGAGGCCGAGGCGCGGGCGGCCGTTCGGCCGCAGCGCCGCGCGGACGTGGAGGCGGCGCTGGGCCGGGTCCGCGAGGCCGGCGTTCCCGTCCTCAACATCGACCTGATCTACGGCATCACGGGCCAGACCGAGCGGTCCTGGCAGCACTCCCTGGAGGCCGCGCTCGCCTGGCGGCCCGAGGAGCTGTACCTCTACCCGCTCTATGTCCGACCGCTCACCGGCCTGGGCAGGGGCGGCACCGGGCCCGACCCGGCCTGGGACGCCCAGCGCCTGCGGCTCTACCGGCACGGCCGTGACACGCTGCTGGCCAGCGGGTACGAGCAGACGTCGATGCGCATGTTCCGGCGGCGCGGCGCGCCGGTCGTCGGCGACGACGAGTACGCCTGCCAGCGCGACGGCATGGTGGGCCTGGGGTGCGGCGCCCGTTCGTACACCTCGCGGCTGCACTACTCCTTCGACTACGCCGTGGACATGCGCAACATCCGCGGCATCATCGACGACTACGTGGAGCGGCCCGCCGGGGCGTTCGCGCGGGCCGACTACGGCCGGTGGATGGACACGGACGAGCGCCGGCGCCGCCACCTGCTCCAGTCGGTGCTCCAGGCCGAGGGGATGCCGGTGGCCGACTACCGGCAGCGGTTCGGCGCCGAGCCCGGCGCGCACTTCGCGGACGAGCTGGAGCGGTGCGCCGCGCTGGGCTGGCTGGACGAGTCGGCCGGGCCCGAGGTGCTGCGGCTGTCGTCCGAGGGGCTGGCGCACTCCGACGCGCTCGGGCCGCTGCTGTTCTCGCCCGCCGTGCGCGCCGCCATGGCCGCCTACGAGCCCAAGTGAGGGGGGCCGACGTGCGGGAAGCACCCCACGGCCGGGAGCCAGGCCCGGTCACGGCCGACGGCGGCCGGAAGGAGCCGTCGGACCTGACCCTGCTGTACCGGGGGCCGCTGGCCTCCTGCGACTACGACTGTCCGTACTGCCCGTTCGCCAAGCGCCGCGACTCCCGCGAGCAGTTGCGCGCCGACCGGGCGGCGTTGGAGCGCTTCACCGGCTGGGCCGGCGGGCACACCGGGGGCCGGTTGTCGCTGCTGTTCACGCCCTGGGGCGAGGGGCTGGTCCGCTCCTGGTACCGGCATGCGCTGACCGAGCTGAGCCACCTGCCGCACGTGGAACGGGTGGCGATCCAGACCAACCTGAGCTGTCGCACCGACTGGCTCGGCGCGGCAGACCTGGACACGCTGGCATTGTGGTGCACGTACCACCCGGGCCAGACGCCGTACGAGCGGTTCGTGGCCAAGTGCGGCGAACTGGCCGAGCGGGGCGTGCGGTTCAGCGTCGGCATCGTGGGGTTGCCCGAGCACCTGGCGGCGGCGCACCGGCTGCGGTCCGCGCTGCCCGCGCACGTCTACCTGTGGGTGAACGCGGCCGAGGGGCGCGAGTACACCGACGCGGAGGCCGAGCTGTGGGCCGAGATCGACCCGCTGTTCGGCTACAGCCGCCACCCGCACCGCAGCGCCGGCATGCCCTGTCGTACGGGCACCTCGGTACTGTCGGTGGACGGCGCGGGCACGGTGCGCCGCTGCCACTTCGTCCGGGAGGAGCTGGGCAACCTCTACGACGGGTCCTACCGGGCGGCGCTGGGGCCGCGCCCGTGCCCCCAGGCCGTGTGCGACTGTCACATCGGCTACGTCCACCTGGAGACGCTGCCGCTGTACGACGTGTTCGCCGGCGGCGTGCTGGAGCGGATACCGGCGGCCGGCGCCCCGGGCACGGTGCCGGTGCGGCTCGGCCCGACCAGGCTCACCGTTTGAGGCCCACACCCCCGTAGAAGGCGACGCGGTCGTCGGCCGCGTCGCCGTCGCCGGCCGGGTCGGGGCGCCAGCGCGACGCCTGGACGACGCCCGGCTCCAGCAGGTCGAGCCCCGCGAACAGGGCCTCGACGGCGGGCCGGGAGCGCAGGTGGAGGGAGGCGGTGGCGGCCCGGTAGACCTCGTTGGCGTCGTTGCCCGCGCGGTGGAAGTCGCTCGTGCCGTGGCTGAGGACGAGGAAGCTGCCGGCGGGCAGCGCGTCGCGTAGCGTGGCGACGAGCGCGGCCGGGTCCTCCTCGTCCCGTACGAAGTGCAGGACGGCCAGCAGCAGCACGGCCACCGGCTGGTCGAAGTCGATCAGTTCCCGGACGGTGGGGTGGCCCAGGATGTGTCGCGGCGCCCGGGCGTCGGCCAACAGGAAGCCGGTACCGGGGGTGTTGGTCAGTTTGGCCTCGGCGTGCGTGGCCACGATCGGGTCGTTGTCGACGTAGACCACGCGCACGTCGGGAGCCACCGCGCGCGCCACCTCGTGGGTGTTGGGCGAGGTGGGGATGCCGGTGCCGATGTCGATGACCTGGCGCACGCCCCGCGCCACCACGTGCTGGAGGGCGCGGCGCAGGAACTGTCGGTTGGCGCGGGCGCTCGGCCGGGCCTCGGGGGCCATAGCGATGACGCGTTCGGCCGCCTCCCGGTCGATCTCGTAGTTGTCCTTGCCGCCGAGGTAGTAGTCGTACATGCGGGCCGGGTGTGGCCTGCTGGTGTCGATCCCCTGGATCGAGGGGCCCTGCTCAACCATGCCGTGCTCCGCTCGCTGCCCGTGCCTGTGTCGCCTCCGTGCCCGCTCGCCCCTGCCCCGCCTCGCCGGTCGCGGCCGGCGAGGCGTGGGTGTCAGGCGAGGAGGAAGTCGGCGTCACCGGCCTTCGCGCCCTGGATGAACCGCGCTATCTCGTGGTGGGTGTAGATCAGGGCGGGCCCGTCCGGGTCGGTGGACTGGCGCAGCGCGATCCGGCCGTCGCCCAGGCGCATGGCCTCGACGCAGCTTCCCCCGTTGCCACCACTCCAGGGCTTGTGCCAGCCCTCGGTACCGAGGTCAGTGGCGGGCATGCCGTTGTAGATGCGATCCATGGTTCAGATCTCCTTGCGAATGCCACCGAGGATCGACTCGGTGTTCTGTGCTGGCGCGGCTTGCGCGCACATCCGGTCCAGGGCCTCCAGGAACATCGACACGTCATCGCGCTGGTCGAAGTAGACGGCGCCGACGAGGCTCTCCGAGTACGCGATGTCGGGCAGTTCCGGGATCGGGAACCGGAAGATGTGGAAGGGGCCGTACATCGCCGGATGTGGCCCGGCGTCGAACGGCATGACCTGGAGCCGGACGTTGGGCATGGCGGTGGCCTCGATGAGGCGCGTGAGCTGGTCGCGCATCACCCCGGGGCCGCCGATGGGCCGGCGCAGGACCGTCTCGTCGAGCACGGCCCACAGCAGGGGCGGGTTCTCGCGGGTGAGCAGCGCCTGGCGTTGCTTGCGCAGCGCGACGCCGCGGTCGATGTCCGCCTCGGACGCGTGGGGCATGCCGGCGCGCAGCACGGCACGCGTGTAGTCCTCGGTCTGGAGCAGGCCGGGGATGTAGTGCGGCTCGTAGGCGCGGATGAGGTTGGCCTCGACCTCCAGGCTGACGAACGCGCTGAACCAGTCGGGCAGCACGTCGCGGAAGCGGTGCCACCAGCCGGGTTGGTTCGCCTCGCGGGCCAGTGCGAGGAAGCCTTCGACCTCTTCGGGGTCGCTCACGCCGTAGGTGGTGAGCAGCTTCTCGACGTAGGGGATCTTCAGGCCGACCTCGGCCTTCTCCATCCTGCGGACCGTGGCGTGGGTAACGTCGAGCGCGCGTCCGGCCTGCTCGTAGCTGAGGCCGGCCTTCTCCCGCAGGTCCTGCAGGCGTCTGCCGAGCACCACCCGCAAGACGGTCGGAGCACCGCCCGACCGTGCGTCCGCCACTGCCGTTCCCCTTCCAAACGCCGTCACAGGACCGCAGTCTGTCATGCGCTCAGCTCACCGAACAGACTGCTCTTACGATTCTGCAATTTACAGATTGAAGCTTGCCATCCGTCACTGACGGGCCGCATAGTTGCGGCGTGGCCACTTCATATGACGGTCTCTGGTTAGGACGCTCGGGCGGCGCCGTCGCCCAACGCCTTCAGGACGCGTTCCATCTGCCGGCGCTCAGCACCTCCGTCGCTGAGGCACGCAAGCGGGTTCTGGCCCGGCTGGCCGAGTGGGGTGCCCACGACGAGCTGCGGGACGACGCCCAACTCGTCGTATCGGAGTTGTTCACCAACGCGGTACGGCACACCAACAGCGACCGGGTCCGTTGCGAACTGCGCGTCTTCGCCGACCGGCTGCGGGTCGAGGTGGCGGACCAGGGGCGCGAGCAGGCGACGTTGCGGCCCTGCGACAGCGGCTGGGAGCAGGAGGGTGGTCGCGGGCTGATGCTCGTGGAGGCGCTCTCCGACTCCTGGGGCGTGCGTCCACGCGAGGGCGGCCAGGGTCGCGCGGTCTGGGCGTATCTGCCGGCGGCCGTGTTGCCTCCGCAGTCCACGGCGATACCGGGGCGGGCCGCCGGCAGCTCACCGATGTGGGCCTGACAGGCCACGACCACGACGCGGGCGGGCGCGCCGAGTAGGCGCCCGGCCCGGCCGGCGCCGACCGGAGCGGCGCCGAGCGGCCGAGGACGCGCTCCCACCCCGCGCACACGCGCACGCGCATCCGCCCATCTCGCGCGGCGCCGCCTGCTCACCCGTGCGCACACGCCGGTACGCCCCGCCCGGCGCGGTGACACGCCCCGCGCGACTGCCCCCGAGGACCGGGCGCACGGCCAAAGTCGGCCACGCCGCCGGTGTGGACGGGCGCGCGGCCGGCCGCCTCGCCGGTGTGGGCTAGGGCAGCGGCAGCAGGTCGGGCCGCTTGGGCTCGACGTGGTCGCCGGAGGACTCGCCACGCAGTCGGCGGCCGATCCAGGGCACCAGGTGCTCGCGCGCCCAGTGGATGTTGTCCCGCCGCACGGCCGCCGCCGGGCGCTGGGCCAGTGGCGGCCAGGGCTGGTCGGGGTCGGCGCACACCCCGAGGCCGAGGACCTGCGCGGCGCGCAGGGCGACCCGGGTGTGCCCGTCGGGCGACAGGTGGAGGCGGTCGTCGCTCCAGGCTCGCCGGTCCTGGACGGAGCGCAGCGACCACAGGTCGAGCACCGGGCAGTCGTAGCGGTCGGCGATGGAGCGCACGTGCGCGGTGTACGTCGCGATCTTGCCGCGCAGATGACGCAGTACGGGGATGTCACGGGTGTCGAAGCCGGTGCACACCAACACGGTGCCCACCGACCGGGTGAGGTCGGCCACCGCCGCCTCGTAGCGCTGGGCGACGTCGTCCGGATCGCTGCCCGGACGCAGGATGTCGTTGCCGCCCGCGCAGAACGTCACGAGCTCGGGGCTCAGTTCCAGCACGCGCGGCACCTGCTCCGCGACCACCTGGTCGAGGAGTCGGCCACGGACGGCGAGGTTGGCGTAGCGGAAGTCGTGCTCGGCGCGTTGGTCCGACAGCAGGACGGCGAGACGGTCGGCCCAACCTATGAAGGACCCGTCGGGTCCGGGGTCGCCGACGCCTTCGGTGAAGCTGTCTCCGACGGCTGCGTACGACTCGAACGCGTCACTGTTTTTGGTCTTCGAATCGGCTGCCACGTCTGCCCATCCTCCTCCGATTGAAGTGACCTACGCCACCGTAACCAGGGGTTGACCTGGGGTGATCTATCCCACTGGTTCTCCTGGATAAAGCCGGAATAAGCATCTGCGCCACCGATGACACGGGCCGGGCGCGGCCGAAATGATGGCCTGGTGCGGCCGTACCCGTAGGGTCGGCCCACCGCCGCTCAGCCGCCACATCAGCCACACCCAGCACCGAGGAGCAGCCGTGACCCAGCAGATCCCGCACGCTTCCCCCAGCACCCCGGACGCCACGGAGCCACGGTTGTCCGGGGTGCGGAACTTCCGGGACGTGGGCGGCCTGCCGACACACGACGGTCGGCGCGTGCGACCCGGCGTCCTGTTCCGCAGCGGTCACCTGGCCCACGCGACGGAAGCCGACGCGGCGTTCCTGAGCACGTTGGGCCTGCACACCATCTTCGACTTCCGTAACTCCGCCGACATCAAGCTCGAAGGCCCCGACGTCGCTCTCCCCGGGGTGCGCAACCTCAACATCCCGCTCACCGACCCGGCTGACGGCGCCGAGTTCTGGGCCATGGTCTTCCACGGCGACATCGAGCAACTGCGCGCCGAACTCTCCGACGGCCGGGCCGCCGGCCGCATGATCGCCTCGTACCGCACGATGATCACCACCCGCACCGCCGACCACTCCCGGGTGCTGGCGGCGCTGGCCGAGGACAGCGTCCCGGCGCTCATGCACTGCGCGGCCGGCAAGGACCGCGCGGGCCTGTCGATCGCGATCACGCTGCTGGCCCTCGGCGTCACGCCGGAGGCGATCGAGGCGGACTACCTGGAGTCGGCCGCGGCCCACCGCCGCTACAAGGTCCGCCGGCACAGCGACTCCGCGCAGGCCATGTCGCCGGAGGTGCTGGAGCTGATCGGCCCGCTCTTCGACGCGCGCACCAGCTATCTGGCGGCGGCCTTCGAGGCCATCGAGGACACCTGGGGCGACGCGGAACGCTATCTGGCCCAGGGCCTCGGCCTCACCGTCGAGCGGCGCGAGCGGCTGCGTGAGCGGCTGCTGACCGACTGACCCGGGGCACGGGCGGGGCGCGCGTCGCCCGGTGCCCCGGGCCGGCCGGGACGTGCCGGCCCGGGGCGGCGGCCGGCCGACGTCGCCTCCGCGCCCTGGTACGCGTCCGGCGCGCCCGAGCACGCTCACCGGGTGGCGACGGCCTGCTTGACGAGGGTCTTGCCGAACTCCCACAGCAGGCCGCCGCCGTCGTGCGCGTCGTCCATGACGGCCGTGAAGGCGCTCACGAAGCGCTCCACCTCGGGCTCACCGATGATCAGCGGCGGGATCAGTTTGATCACTTCCAGGTGGTCGCCGGACACCTGGGTCAGGATGCGGTGCCGGTGCAGCAGCGGCGCCACCACCAGCTGCGCGAACAGCCCCTTGCGCGCCGCCTGAAGCATCGTCCACCGGCCGCGCAGCTTCAGCGAGGTGGGCCGGCCGAACTCGATACCGATCATCAGCCCTCGACCACGGACCTCGTGCAGCAGCTCGTAGCGCGGCACGAGCGCGGCCAGGCGTTCGCGCAGCAGGTCCCCGGTGCGCCGGGCCCGCGCCACGACGTCCTCCCGCTCCATGACCGCGAGGGTGGCCAGGCCGGCCGCCATGGCCTGCGCGTTGGAGCCGAAGCTCGCGGAGTGCACCAGCACCCGGTCCATCGACGAGTAGACCCGCTTGAAGATCCAGTCCCGGCCCAGGGTCGCGCCCACCGGCACGTACCCACCGGACAGCGCCTTGGCCACGCACACCAGGTCGGGCTCGACGCCCTCCTCGTGCTGGTAGGCGAAGAAGTCACCGGTGCGGCCGATACCGGTCTGCACCTCGTCGGCGATCAGGAGCGCCTTGTGCCGGCGCAGCAGCTCCTGCGCGGCCCGCAGGTAGCCCGGCGGCGGCGCGTGGACGCCCTTGCCCTGGATCGGCTCGACGACCAGGGCGGCCACGTCGCCCCGGCGCAGCTCGCGCTCCAGGGCCGCCAGGTCACCCAGCGGCACCGCCGTGTCGGGCAGCAGCGGCGCGAACCCGGCGCGGAAGCCGTCCTCGCCGTTGACCGAGAGCGAACCGGTGGTCAGCCCGTGGAAGGCGTGGTCGCAGTAGAGCACCCTGGGCCTGCGGGTGGCGTAGCGGGCGAACTTGAGCGCCGTCTCGACCGCCTCGGTGCCGCTGTTGCCGAAGAAGACCCGGTCCAGGTGCGGCGCGTACGCCAGCAGCCGCTCGGCCAGCAGCCCGGGAAGCGGTTGGCAGTCGAAGCGGGTGAGGTCGGCCAGGCCGGCGTCCAGCACGTCGTGCAGGGCCTTGCGGACCACGGGGTGGTGCCGGCCCAGTCCCATCACGCCGAAGCCGGCGAGCATGTCGAGGTAGTCCCGGCCCTCCGCGTCCCAGAAGTACGCGCCCTCGGCCCGCTCGTAGACCTTGTCGAAGCCGATGGTGTGCAGCATGCGCGGCAGTTGGTGGTTGAGGTACCGGGCGTGCAGCTCGTAGCGCTCGGCCCCGCGCTCGGCGAGGAGTCTGCCGAGGTCGAAATCGGTCGGTTCCCCTGCCACCGTCATGCCCCTGCCCCTTTGTGTGTGCGTCGTCTGTGCTGCCCCGCCGCCCACGGTGCGGGCCGGCGGCACGGGCCCGGGGCGGGGCGCCGACATCCCTCGCGGGGGACGTCGGCGCCCGCGCCGGTGGCCTCACTTGTCGGCTGACACCGTTTCCCTGGCCGCGCGCAGCGACTCCTTGAGGGAACCCATGGTGGCGAGCACGGCCGTGGGCTCGTACCCGCAGTGCGCCATGCAGTTGTCGCAGCGCGGGTCCTTGCCCCGGCCGTACTTGTCCCAGTCGGTTTCCTCGATGAGCTTCTGGTAGGTGGTGACGTACCCGTCGCTCATCAGGTAGCACGGGCGCTGCCAGCCGAAGAGCGAGTAGTTGGGGATGCCCCAGGCCGTGCAGGGGAAGTCGGTCTTGCCCTCCAGGAAGTCCAGGAAGAGCGGGCTGTGGTTGAGCCGCCAGCGACGGCGGTTGCCGCCGGCGAACGCCTTGCGGAACAGCTCCCTGGTCTGGCCGACGCCCAGGAAGTGCTCCTGGTCCGGCGCCTTCTCGTAGGCGTAGGCGGGCGAGATCATCATCTCGTCCACCTTGAGGTCGTCGTTGAGGTAGTTGAGCACCTCGATGATGTTCTGCGGGGTGTCGGTGTTGAAGAACGTCGAGTTGGTGGTGACCCGGAAGCCGCGCCGCTTGGCCTCCTTGATCGCCTCCACCGCCTCGTCGAACACGCCCTCCTTGGCGACCGACTCGTCGTGCCGCTCGCGCAGGCCGTCGATGTGCACCGTGAAGGCGAAGTAGGGCGAGGGGGTGAACTTGTGCAGCTTCTTGCGCAGCAGCACCGCGTTCGTGCAGAGGAAGACGTACTTCTTGCGCTTGACCAACTGTCGGACGATCTCGTCGATCTGCGGGTGCATCAGCGGCTCACCGCCGGCGAGGGAGACCATCGGGGCCCCCGACTCAAGCACCGCGCCCACCGCCTGCGCCACCGGCATCCGCTGCTTGAGCACGCCGGCCGGGTGCTGGATCTTGCCGCACCCCTCGCAGGAGAGGTTGCACGCGTACAGCGGCTCCAGTTCGACGATCAGCGGGAACTTCTCCCGCCGCCGGAGCACTTTCTGTTCAAAGAGATACGTACCGACCCGGATGGTCTGACGGAGCGGCATGGCCATCTAGCTCACCTCCTGGAGAGCGGTAAAGAACGGTGCCATTGGCAGAAAGCGGGAAGGATCGAGCGCAGCATCCGGAAGGCGGATATTCCACCGCGAAGGGTGCCGATGCGGAGCAGCTCATGCTCTGGAGCGTCCACGACCACCCGTACGGCCGCAACCGGGCGCGGACCGGCCCGCACGGCGGTACGCAGCGTCGCCGCGGACTCCATGTCCACCGCCACGGCGCCCGTCGCCCGCAACCGGGCCCGCTCGGCGCCGCGCACCACGCGGTCGGAGCCGGCCACCGGGCCGACGTGCACGGTGGGCGCGGGGCCCCGACGGGCCCGCCGGGCGAGGTCCTCCAGCGCCTGGGCCAGCACGTCGGTGCCGGTACAGGCGGTGCTGCCGGCCGCGTCGCGGGTCCGGTCGGCGACGACGAGGTCCCCGGGGTGCATTCCGGGGGCGAGCCCGGCGCAGAACCCGGTGGCGATGACGGCGGCCGGCCCCGGAGCGGCAGCCGCCCCGCGCCTCGCGACCGGCCCCGACGGACGTCCCGGGGGCTGGGCATGGCCGGCCTCCGGCAGGCCGGCCGGGCCGGGGCCGGCGCCCGTGGCCAGGATGCGGTTCATCGACCGTTCGGCCGCCCGGGGGCCCATCCCGGTGCGCAGCAGCACCATGGGACCCGCGGCCTCACGGCGGTCGCCGCCGCGCAGCGCGAGCCGTTCGATGCCCAACGCGCAGACCACGAGCAGCGGCGGGGCCGCGTCGGGGCCGACGGTCGGGCCGTGGGCCATCAGGCCCCCTGCCGTTCCGCCCCGAACGGCTGCGCGTGGATGTAGCGGCCGAGCGCGGTGATGGGGAAGACCATCCGGTACAGGTGGTAGTTGATGGAGAAGTCCCAGGGGAAGCCGGTGCCGGTGAAGTACGGCTCGTCCCAGCTCCCGTCCGCGCGCTGGGTCTCGACCAGCCAGGCGATCCCGCGTCGGACGGTCTCGCTCTCCCGCTCGCCGGCCGCCAGCAGCGCCAGCAGCGCCCACGCGGTCTGCGAGGCGGTGGACTCGCCCCGGCCCGCCCAGCCGCGCTCGCGGTAGGAGCGCTGGTCCTCGCCCCAGCCGCCGTCCTCGTTCTGGACGCTCTCCAGCCAGCTCACGGCGCGGCGGATGGAGCGGTGGGTGGCGGGGATGCCGGCCAGGACGAGCGCGGGCACCACGGAGCCGGTGCCGTACAGGTAGTTGGTGCCCCAGCGGCCGAACCAGGCGCCGGTGGGTTCCTGGTCGGCCAGCAGCCAGTCGATGCCGCGCTGGGTACGCGGGTCGCTCCGCTCGCCGAGGGCCACCAGCATCTCCACCACGTGCGCGGTGACGTCGGCCGACGGCGGGTCGATGACCTCGCCGAAGTCACAGAAGGGCAGCTTGTTGGGGAAGGGGCTGACGTTGTCCGCGTCGAACGCGCCCCAGGCCCCGTTGCTGGACTGCATGCCCAGGTTCCACTCGGCGCCGCGCTGGACGGCCCGCTCCAGGCGTCGCGGGTCCGGGTGGTTGACCCGGCGCAGCGCGAGCACCACCTCGGCGGTGTCGTCGATGTCGGGGTAGTTGTCGTTGTGGAACTCGAACGCCCAGCCGCCGGGGCGCAGTTCGGGGCGGCGCACCGACCAGTCGCCCGGCTTGAAGACCTGCTCGTCGAGCATCCAGTCCGCGGCGCGCACCAGGGCCGGGTGGTCGTCGGGCACGCCCGCGTCGGCGAGCGCGATGGTGGCCAGACAGGTGTCCCACACGGGTGACTGGCACGCCTCGACCATGCGCACCCGCTCGCCGTTCTCGTCCTCGCTCCAGAGGGCGTAGCGGTCCAGGGAGGCCAGGCCGGCGCGGAGCACCGGGTGGTCCAGGTCGTAGCCGAGCAGGTGCAGGGCGATCACGGAGTACACCGCCGGTGGCTGGATGCCGCCCCAGCAGCCGTCGTTCTCCTGTCGTTCGATGATCCAACGCGCGCAGGCGTGGATGGCGGCCCGGCGCAGCGGTCGGACCGCGACCTTGCGGTAGGTGTGCAGCACCCGGTCCAGGCGTTGGAAGGCGCCGTCCCAGGTGGCGGCGGGGGCCAGTGGGCGGGGCGGGTTCGGGTGGCGCGGGTCGGTGTGCAGCTCGTCCAGGGCGAAGGGCGCGGGGCGTACCGGGCGCTTGGCCGAGACGATGGTCAGGGGCACGATGGTCTGCCGGGCCCAGCAGCCGAAGTCGTAGATGTTGAGCGGGGCCCACTTGGGTAGGAAGATCAGTTCGGGTGGCAGCTCGGGCAGGTCGTCCCAGCTCCACCAGCCGAAGAGGGCGAGCCAGATGCGGGTGAAGACCCGGCTGGCGGCGATACCCCCGGCCCCGCGCACCCAGGCGGAGGCGGCGGCCAGGTGCGGCGCGTCGGGCAGGTCCCCGGCCAGGCGCAGCGCCACGTACGCCTCGACGGTCGCGGAGAGTTCGGGAGGGCCGCCGTGGAAGGTGGCCCAGGTGCCGTCCGGGCGCTGCCGGGAGCGGATGTGCCGGGCGGCGGCCGCGGTGACGGCGGGATCGTCGATGCCGAGGAACTGGCGGAGCAGGAGGTCTTCGGCGTCCATGGTGACGTTGGTCTCCAGGTCGCCCTTCCACCACCCCTCCTCGTCCTGGCGGGCCAGCAGATGGTCGACGGCGCGGGCCGTCGCCTGCCGGGCCGCGCCTAAGGTCGTGGACGATTCGACGGCTGTCGCTGTCATGGCTTCCCCTTTCGCAGTGTGGTCTCTGCCGTGCTGGGGTTGCGTCGAGGGGCGCCGTGGACGGCGCCCCCCGGCGACCGCGAGCTAGGTGTGGTGGCTGAGCCTGGCGGGGTGCCCCTGCCAGCCCCCGTCTCTCATGGGCGGGTCATCCCTCTCGTACGACGACGAAGTCGGCGAGCGCCACCAGTTGCGCTCGTACCGCGGCGGGCATGTCTACCTCGTGCAGTGCCGCGACGGCGGTGGCGTGCTGCCTGCGAGCTTCCTGGGTGGTCCACTCGCGGCCACCGGCCTCCTCGATCAACGCCGCCCGGCTAGCGAACTCTTCCTCATCGAAGTCATCGATGTCATGTGTTTTCCCGTCATGGCTCGCGTCGGCCGCCAGAATGGCGGCCAGCCGCTCGGACGCGGGCCCACCGGCGGCCAGCGCGGCGACGACGGGCAGGGACTTCTTGCGCTGGCGCAGGTCACTCCAGGGCCGCTTGCCGGTGGCCACCGGGTCGCCCCAGATGCCGAGCAGGTCGTCGACGGCCTGGAAGGCGAGACCGAGGTGGTAGCCGTAGGTCTCCAGGGTGTCGGCGGTGCGGTCGTCCGCGCCGCCCAGGACCGCGCCGATGGAGACCGAACAGGCCAGCAGCGCCCCGGTCTTGTTGCCCTCCATGTCCAGGCACTCCTGGACGTTGACCCGCCCGCGCTGCTCGTACGCGATGTCCTGGGCCTGTCCGTCGATGAGGCGGCGGGTGGCGGTGGTCAGCCGCCGGGTGGCGCGGCCGGCGTCCACCGTGCCGAGCTCCAGGAGGACCTCGTTGGCCAGCGCGAAGAGCGCGTCGCCCACCAGGACGGCCTGGTCGGGGCCGTGCACCTTCCACACGGTGTCGCGGTGGCGGCGCTGTTCGTCGCCGTCCATGAGGTCGTCGTGCAGCAGCGAGAAGTTGTGCACGAGCTCGACCGCGACCGCGCCGGGCAGACCGACCTCGGGGGCGGCGCCCGTGACCTCGGCGGAGAGCAGCGCCAGCGCGGGCCGCACCGCCTTGCCGCCGTCGGCGGCCGACGGGTTGCCCTCGGCGTCGATCCAGCCGAAGTGGTAGGCGGCGACGGTGTTCATGGGCGGGGCGAGCCGGTCGACGACCTCGCGCAGCACGGGCGCCACCAGGGTGCGCCCGCGTGCCAGCATGGCGCTGACGTCCGCGGTCTCGACGGGGATGGCCGGAGTCACGATCTCTCCTCTGTTTCCGGTCACGGTGCTCATACCGCCTCCCGCAGCGGGCTGCGGTGTGGCTGGCCGAGTTCGGCGAGCGCCGCGTCGGCGGCGCTGAGCCCGCTGCGCACCGCGCTCTCCATGGTCGCCGGCCAGCCGGTGGCGGTCCACGCACCGGCCAGGTACAGGCCGGGCGCGTTGGTCGGGGCGGGCGGGCGCAGTCGGCCGACGCCCGGTGCGGGGGCGAACGTCGCTGTGCGCTCCCGGGTGACGAAGAAGTCCCGCACCGTGGCGCCGCGCGCGGCGGGCAGCAGCCGGGCGAGCTCGGGCAGGTAGCGCTCGCGCAGGCGGGAGACGGGCTGGTCGATGTCGTCGTGGGCGGCGGACTGGGAGACCGCCAGGTACTGACCCTCGGTCAGGCCCGAGGTGTCGGTGCGGTCGAAGACCCACTGCACGGGGGTGCCGATGGCCACGAAGAAGGGGCGGCGCAGGACCTTGCGGTCGTAGACGACGTGCAGGTTCAGGATGGGCGCCGTGCCGATCTTCAGCAGTCGCCCGGGGTCGTCGAGGGCGCCGGCCGGCAGCAGCCCGTGCGCCTCCTGCTGCGGCAGGGCGAGCACCAGCGTGTCGGCCACCAGTCGCGTGCCCGTGTGCGGCGCGGTCTCCACCTCGACGCCCCAGCCGCCGTCCGCGTCACGGCCTACGCCGGTGACCCGGCTCCGCAGCTCCACGCGCACGCCGGCCGCCTCCAGCGCGGCGCGGGCCCGGGTGTCGTGCAGTTCGCCGAGCGGCGCCCGGGGGATGCCGATGTCGGCGTGGCCGGGCCTGGTGAGCAGCCCGGTCTTGAAGACCATGGTGGCCAGGCCCAGGGAGCACTGCGCGGAGCGCGCGTTGAGTGTGGCTACGGCGACGACGTCCCACACCGCCTGGATGGCCCGCGCGCTCTGGCCCTTGCTCCGCAGCCAGTCCCCGAAGTTGATCTCGTCCAGGGCCGGGTCGTGCGGGTCCAGCGACTTCAGGGCGAGTGCCGCCCGGCCGACGGCCGCCCGCTCGACCGGCGACAGGTGCGGGTAGGTGGCCAGGGTGGCGGCCAGGTGCAGGGGGACGGGCAGCGCGGTGCGGCGCAGGCGCCCCAAGCGTGGCCGGGCGCGCCCCACGTCGAGCACGGGCACGTCGAGCCGGTCCTGGAGCGGGGCCAGGTCGCGGGCGCCGACGCGGTCGAGGAACCACGTGTAGGCGGTGCAGCAGCGCAGGTAGACGTGCTGGCCGTTGTCGACGGTCAGGTCGCCGGCGGGCGAGTGGCGGCGGAAGGAGAACGCCGCGCCACCCAAGCGGGGCCGGCCTTCGAGCAGGGTCACTCGCAGTCCGGCGTCGGCCAGCGCGAGCGCGGAGGTGATGCCCGCGAGGCCGCCGCCGACGACGAGGGCGCTACGTCCCACGCGGGTCGGGTGCTCAGGGTGCGTGTTCGACGCCATCGGGCCGCCCCTTTCTCGGCTGTTCCTCGGCTGCGACGGGGGACGCCACGGCGCCCCGTAGGGTTGCCCCGTCCACGGGGCTCTCACGCTGGATGGCCCGCACGCGTGGGCCCGTGGGTGTGCGCGGTGGCCGAGCGGCGTGCGGGACGGGCGGACAGGAGCTCACGCGCGCCCCCCGGCGCCCCGCCGGGTCACGGTGCGCGCGTCGACACCGACCAGGCCGCGCACGGCGACGTACGCCTTCTCCCTTCCGGGCAGCGAAACGCGGCCGTGCAGCACGGCCGCGGGGTCCCGGGCGATGCGCTCCAGCAGTCTGCGGTAGATGCCGGCCATGGCGGCCACGCAGGCCCCGCTGCGCCGGTCGAGCAGCGGCAGGAGCTGGTAGCCCTCGGCGAACAGGGCCCGTGCGCGCCGGGCCTCGAAGTGGACAAGGCCGGTGAAGTCGGCGCCGGCGGGTGGCGTGCTCGCGTGGAACCCCGCCGCGCAGCCGAACTTGGCCAGGTCCTCGGCCGGCAGGTAGACCCGCCCGTTGGCCGCGTCCTCGCGGACGTCCCGCAGGATGTTGGTCAGTTGGAGGGCGAGTCCGAGCGTGTCGGCGTACTCGGCGGCGTACTCGGCGCCCGGCGCTCCGGGCACGGTGCCGAAGACGCCGAGCGAGAGCCGCCCGATGGCGCCGGCCACGCACCGGCAGTACGCGCGCAGCTCGTCCCAGGTCTCGTAGCTCTCACCGCGTACGTCCATCAGCACGCCGTCGATCAGCTCGTCGAGCCCGCCCAGCGGGATGGGGAAGCGGCGCGCGGCGTGGGTGAGGGCGACGGCCACCGGGTCGGTGTCGTCCTCCTCGACCGCGCCGTCGGCGACGCGCCGCAGCAGCACCCGGGTGCTCTGGAGCCGCTCCTCCTTGGCGGCCGGGCTCAGGGCGCCGTCGCCGATGTCGTCCACCCGGCGGGAGAAGGCGTACAGCGCGGACATGGCCCGTCGCTTGTCCGTGGGCAGCAGTCGGATGCCGTACGCGAAGTTGCGGGCCTGCTGGCCGGTGACGGCCTCGCAGTAGCGGTACGCGGCGGCCACCGGCGCGGGGGTGGGTGAGGATGCCTCCACCGTCTGGTTCACCCCTCTCCTCGCAGTGTCGCCCCGACCGCGCGCAACTGGCTGAACTTGGTGGGCTTGGGTGGTTCGGGGAACACGTCGTGGCCGGCGTCCTCGATCGCCTTCAGGGCGGCTCGCCCGCCGCCGACGAATCCGGCGAGCAGGACGCGCAGCCTGCCGTGGACGCTCCCCACCAGGGGGGAACCCGCACGCAGCAGGTCGCGGGCGCGTTCGGCCTCGAACGCGATCAGCGCGCGCACCGACGCGCCGGCCGTCGGCGCCCGCAGGTCGGCCTCGCTCACGCCGAAGCGCCGCATGTCCTCGGCGGGCAGGTAGATCCGGTCCCGGCCCAGGTCCTCGACGACGTCCTGGAGGTGCTCGATGATCTGGAGCGCGGTGCAGATGGCGTCCGAGCGGCGCACGCGCTCGGGGGTCGCGGTGCCGGTGATGGCCAGCACCAGACGCCCCACCGGGTTGGCGGACAGCTCGCAGTAGTCCAGGAGGTCCTGGTAGCTGGCGTACCGGCGGACGCGCTGGTCCTGTCGGTTGGCCTCGATCAGCCCCTGGAAGGGCGTCGGACCCAGGCCACAGCGGCGCACGGTGGGGACCAGCGCGCGCAGCAGCGGGTGGCGGGGCGGCTCGGCGTGGGCGGCGAAGACCCGGCGCAGGTCCTCCTCCAGGGCGTCGAGCAGCGCGGTGGTGTCGTCGGCGCGGGACCGGTCCAGGCCCAGCAGCAGCGCGTCGCCGCCGCCCGGCGCCAGGTCGCCGTCGCCGATGTCGTCGACGAGCCGGGCGTAGCCGTAGACGGCCATGAGGTCGGCACGCCAGGCGCGCGGGAGGAAGAAGGGGGCGACGGGAAAGTTCTCGTGCGCGGCCTTGTCGAGCACCGCTCGCGCCTGGTCCTGCGGCCAGGCTCGCGGGGTGGTGTGGGACCGGCTGCGCTCGTCTTCCAGGGTCACCGGAGACAGCCAGGCGTACGGGCGCGCACAGCGCCACCACAGGGGGCCGGGGCGCCGGGGCCTGCGGGGGCACTGAGTAGGGGCCGCGTGGCCAATGCCGTCACATCCCCCGTTCTACACCGCATATCAGTCACGGCACGACGCGGACACGCCGCGCCCCAGGTCGTGGGCGCCGGCCTCCGGACCCCCGAACGGGGGGCCGGACACATGTCCGCCATAGTCCGGATGGTCATCAGTACAGCGTACGCGGAGCTGAGCGGTACGCCATCTGCTCGGGGTCCGGCCGGAGGGCGGCGCGCCCGCGAGGGGCCGGCGGGCCCCGCCGCGGGCATCGGAGCACTCCCCCTGACCTGGGTCGCGCGGTGCCGTCGCGGCCCCCGTCCGGCACCGCCGGCGGGCGCCTGTCGGCTGCCGGGCCCGCCCCCGCGCCCCGCCCGCCGCGCCGCGGGTCGGCTCCGCGCGGCGGGCGGGCACTCACCGGGGTCAGCGGGCGTTCAGCGAGCGGTCAGTGGGCCACCGGCTGGCTGGTCGCGTAGAACTCCTCGATGCCCAGCACGGTGGCCAGATCCTGGAGCTCACGCTCGAAGAAGGCGTCGCCGTTGGGGAGCGCGAAGGCGAGGTGGCCGAGCGCGTCCATCGAGATCACGCCGTACAGCCGCACCCAGCAGCGGACCATGATGGCCAGGGCTTCCACCGGAAGCTCGACCTCGTACTCCCGGCGCAGCGCCATGAGCTGGGCGACGAGTTCGGGGTCCAGGGACTCGGGGGCGGGTGCGGGGAAGCCCCGGGTGCGCCACAGCTCCGCGATGAGGCCGGCGAACAGCGAGCCGAAGGCCCAGCTCGCCTCCCGCTCGGCCTGGCCGGCCTGGCGGCCCTCGCCCGGCCCCCACGGGCCGAGGATCAGGCCGAACTCGTGCGGGTGGTCGATCGCCCAGCGGCGCAGCGCGCGCCCCGAGGCCAGCAGTTCCACGGCGGCCTCCCGCTCCGGAAGCGCCTCGATCACCGCCCGCAGATGACCCCCCATCTCGCCGAAGATGTCACGGCGTATCGCCTGGATCAGCTCGTCCCGACTGGAGAAGTAGCGATACACGGCGGGTGCCGTCATGCCCATTTCACGGGCTATGGCGCGGATGGTTACATTGCCCGGGCCGTCCTGGACAAGAAACTCCCGCGCCACATCCTTGATCTCCTGAATGGTCGCGATCCGCAGTCGTTCACGACGCGAATATGGTGCGACAGGTACTGCTTCTTGCGACACACGCCCTCCCTATGCCCGGCGCTTTCGCGTGCGCACCACACGCGTGCGAGCACGCCCCACGTTCGAACCCCTCAGCACCCACGGCCACCGGCTGGTCACCGACCGCTCGCCGTACGTGCCGGCTCCGCGCGGCGCGCGAAGACCGGCGGCCCCCATTCGCCGCCCCGACCGCTCCCACCCGGCCGCACTATGGAACATCTCGCACCGAAAAGGCTCGCCCCCGAAAATCCGGGAAAGACCGCGAGTATCAGCGCGGCAGCACCCTACGGGCACACGATCGCACACACAACACAGCGTACGAAAAGTGATAGCGCACGCACCTGTTCACGCGCCCTCCACTTCCGTCGGCCGAATGCCTCTCTTCGATTTCTCAGAATGTGGTACGGGCCAATTCATAAAACCGCTACGAATTGTATGGGTGGCGAACGCCCGGAGCCTGGGAAACGCACAGAAAAAGCCCGCCCAGCGTGTGAACGCGGGGCGGGCGCGGCGGGGGCCGGCGCAAACTAGCGACCCGTCTCCTTCTCGTACGCCTTGATGACCTCGTCGGTCGGGCCGTCCATGAGCAGTTCGCCCTTCTCCAGCCACAGCACGCGGTCGCAGGTGTCCCGGATCGACCGGTTGTTGTGGCTGACCAGGAAGACCGTGCCGGCGTCCTTGCGCAGCTCGCGGATGCGCTCCTCGGAGCGCCGCTGGAACTTGCGGTCGCCGGTGGCCAGCGCCTCGTCGATCATCAGCACGTCGTGGTCCTTGGCGGCGGCGATGGAAAAACGCAGTCGGGCCGCCATGCCGGAGGAGTAGGTGCGCATGGGCAGCGTGACGAAGTCGCCCTTCTCGTTGATGCCGGAGAAGTCCACGATGTCGTCGTACCGCTCGCGGACCTGCTCGCGCGTCATGCCCATCGCCAGGCCGCCGAGAATGACGTTCCGCTCGCCGGTCAGGTCGTTCATCATGGCCGCGTTCACGCCGAGCAGCGAGGGCTGGCCGTCGGTGTAGACGCTGCCCCGCTCGGTGGGCAGCAGCCCGGCCACGGCCTTGAGCAGCGTGGACTTGCCGGAGCCGTTGGAGCCGATCAGGCCGATCGACTCGCCCCGGCGGGCGACGAAGGTGACCCCGCGCACCGCGTGCACCTCGCGCATGCCGGGCGCGGAGGTGCGGCGCATGATGCGACTGAGCGCGGCGGTGGCGCTGCCCTTGCCTCGGGCGCCGCCATTGACGCGGTAGACGATGTGCACGTCGTCGGCGATGACGGTGGGGCGCGGGTCGACGGGGGTCTGCTCGGGGGTTCGCTCAGCCACGGCCGTACTGCTCCTCTGCCTTCCAGAAGTACAGGAACCCGCCGACGCCGACGAGCACGGCCCAGCCGAACGCCAGCAGCCACACGTGCGGTGGCAGGTTGGAGGCGGAGTAGTCGTCCATGAGGGCGTAGCGCATCAGGTCGATGTAGACCGACGCCGGGTTGGACAGCAGCAGGTCATCCAGCCAGTCCGGGACGTTCTTCTTGGCCAGCATGTCCGGGATGCTGTACATCACGCCGGACGCGTACAGCCAGGTGCGCGTGATGAAGGGCAGCAGCTGGGCCAGGTCGGGCGTCTTGCTGCCGAGCCGGGCCATGATCATGGCCAGACCGGTGTTGAAGACGAACTGCAGGACCAGCACCGGGACGATCAGCACCCAGGACACGCCGGGGTAGTGCCCGAACCCGACCAGCACCATGGCCAGGACGATCATCGAGAACAGGAGCTGCTGCAACTGCTGGAGCGAGAAGGAGATGGGCAGCGCGGCCCGGGGGAAGTGCAGCGCCCGCACCAGTCCCAGGTTGCCCGAGATCGCCCGGACGCCGGCGAGCGCCGAGGTCTGGGTGAAGGTGAACACGAAGACTCCCGTGACCAGGAACGGGATGTAGTCGTGGTTGTCCATGTTGCCCCGGCCGCCCATGACCAGGCCGAAGATGAGGAAGTACACCAGCGCGTTCAGCAGCGGTGTCGCCACCTGCCAGACCTGGCCGAGCTTCGCCTGGCTGTACTGCGCGGTGAGCTTGGCCTGCGAGAAGGCCAAGATGAAGTGGCGCCTCCCCCACAACTGCTGGACGTACTCGCCAAGCCCCACCCGGGCCCCGCTGACCGACAGCCCGTACTTCTGGGCGAGCTCGGCGGGGGTGAGCCCGTCGTCGGGGGATGGTGGGGAAGTCATGGCGACCACACTGTCGTGCGTAGTCTCGCTCACAGTTGACACTTTCGTCCTCAAGGTGCGCTGCCGGGGCCGTGCCCAGGATCGCGCCCGATGCTCTCAGACCAGAGCTTGTCAGATCACAGGAGGTCGGCCCAGCCGGGTCAGGCGCCATACCGTACGCCACTTCATCGGCCGTCGCGGGCCGCAGGGCGTCGTCCAGCCTTCCTTGAACCCGCCGAACCACGCGCGCAACGCCGGCCCCGACGGCTTCCTCGCCAGGGTGAGCAGCATCCATACCGCCAGATATACGGGCACCAGGAGAAACGGCAGGTTCCGGCGGGCCAGCCACACCCGGTTGCGGGCCACCATGCGGTGGTAGACGGCGTGCCTGCTCGGCGCGGTCGTCGGGTGGAAGAGCACCAGGTCTGACCGGTAATCGATCATCCAGCCCGCGTCCAGCGCCCGCCAGGCGAGGTCGGTCTCCTCGTGCGCGTAGAAGAACGCGTCGGGCAACCCTCCGACCTGGTCGAAGACCCGGGTCCGCACCGCGTTGGCACCCCCGAGGAAGGTGGTCACCCGGGAGGAGCGCATCGGGTCGGAGGCGCGCAGCCGGGGCACGTGGCGACGCTGGGTCCGCCCGGTGTCGGGGTCGGCGATGCGGAAGCTGATGATGCCCAGTTCCGGGTCGGTGGCGAACGCCGTACGGCACAGCTCGGCGGTGTCCTCCTGTGCCAGCAGCCCGTCGTCGTCCAGGAAGAGCAGGATGTCCACGTCCCGGCCGCCGGGCCCGAACGCCTCGATGCCCACGTTGCGCCCGGCGGGGATGCCCACGTTCTCCGGCAGTTCGACGGTCTCCACGTCCGCCGGCAGCGGCGGCAGCGGCGAGCCGTTGCCGACCACGACCACCCGCACTGGGTCGCCGTGCTGGCGGGCCACCGAGTCGAGCAGGGCCCGCAGCTCGTCGGGGCGGTTGCCCATGGTCAGGACGACCGCACCGACGGAGAGCCCGGAACCGGCACTCACTTGAGCCTGCTGGAGGCCAGGATGGACACCAGGTGCAGCAGTGTCTGCACCAGGGCGATGGTCGCGAGCACCGCGACGCCGAGCCGGGTGAAGAACAGGTCGCCTCGGACCATGTCCAACACGGCGACCAGCAGGATCACCAGCGACGCCTCGACGCCGCCGACCAGGCGGTGGAACTTCAGCGCCGCCGCGGCCTTGCGGGCCAGCGCGACCCCCGAGGAGCGCGGCGTGGCGGCCTCGTCCTTGACCGCGGGCAGTCCGCTCCGGGCGCGGGCCACGTCCACCAGGTCGGTCTCGGCCTTGATCAGGATCGCGCCGAGGGCGGCCAGCGTGCCGAGGAAGGCCCACATCCAGTTCGTCGAGGCGCCCTCCTGGTGGAAGACGTCGGCCGCCCGCACGCCGAAGCCGACCAGCAGGGCCGCCTCCGAGAGGTAGTGACCGACCCGGTCCAGGTAGACCCCGGTGATCGAGGTCTGCCCACGCCAGCGGGCCACCTCGCCGTCGACACAGTCGAGCAACAGGTAGAGCTGGATGAGCACGGCGCCGAGCAGCGCCCCGGTCAGCCCGGGTACCAGCAGTGCGGCGCCGGCCAGGATGCCCGCGACCACCATCAGGTAGGTGAGCTGGTTGGGCGTGATCCTGGTGTTCACCAGGTACGGGTCGCACCGCAGCGAGATCTCTCGCATGTACAGGCGCCCGGCCCAGTGCTCACCGCTGCGCCGGTCCTTGACCCCTTCGGGGTGGACGACCGGACGGAGTTCAGCTACTGACGGTTTTGGCATAGTCGGCGTATGCGTCCCTGATCTCATCGGTGGACAGCCCCAGGTGCTCCAAGATCGTGTAGCGCCCTGGGCGGGTCTGCGGCGCGTACTCCACCGCCGCGACGAACTCGTCGGTGGTGAAGCCGATCTCGCTGGGCAGCACGGGCAGCCCGTGCCGCTGGAGGACGTCGACCATCAGGGCCGCCGTCTCGTGCGCGCCACGCAGGTGCATGGCGAAGGCGGCGCCGAGGCCGCACTGCTCGCCGTGGGAGGCGGCGCGCTTGGGGTAGAGCAGGTCGAACGCGTGGTTGATCTCGTGGCAGGCGCCCGAGGCGGGGCGGCTGTCGCCGGCCACCGACATCGAGATCCCGGTCAGCACCAGGCCCTCGGCCAGCACCGTGAGGAACTCGTCGTCCCCACAGCCACCGGGGTGCCGCAGCACCGCCTCGCCGGCCTGCCGCGCCATGGCGGCGGCCAGCCCGTCGATCTGCTCGCCGGTCTCGCGGTGCGAGAGCTCCCAGTCCGCGACCGCGGAGATGTTGGAGATCACGTCGCCGACGCCGGAGCGTACGAAGCGGATCGGGGCCTCCCTGATCACCTCCAGGTCGATGACGATGGCGATCGGGTTGGGCACACCGTACGAACCGCGGCCCGCGTCGTTGTCGAGCGTGGCCACCGGGGAGCACAGGCCGTCGTGCGAGAGGTTGGTCGCGACGGCCACCAGCGGCAGGCCGATGCGCGCGGCGGCGAACTTCGCACAGTCGATGATCTTGCCACCGCCCATGCCGACGACCGCGTCGTAGCGCCCCGACTTCATGGCGTCGGCGAGCTTGATCGCGTCGTCCAGCGTGCCGCCGCCGACCTCGTACCAGGAGGCGCCGGGCAGCGCCGGCGCCAGCCGCTCGCGCAGCGCCGCGCCGGAGCCGCCGCTGATCGCGATGGCGAGCTTGCCCGAGGCGGAGATCCGCTGGTCGACCAGGAGCCCGGCCAGGTCCTCCAGTGCGCCCGACCTGATGTCGACGACGACCGGCGAGGGGATCAGCCGGGTCAGTACTGGCACGCGATCTCCCGTCCCTTGGCGAGGTCGTCGTGGTTGTCGATCTCGACCCACTTGACGTCGCCGATGGGGGTGGTGTCGATGGTGAAGCCGCGGTGGACCAGCTCCTGGTAGCCGTCCTCGTAGTAGAGGTCGGGGTCGCGCTCGAAGGTGGTCTTCAGCGCGTCGGCCAGCTCCTCGGCCGCCTCCGGCTCGATCAGCGTGACGCCGATGTACTCGCCGGTGGCGCTCGCCGGGTCCATCAGCTTGGTGATCCGCTGGACACCCTTGGTCGGGTCGGTGACGACCTTCATCTCCTCGTCGGCCAGCTGCTTGACCGTGTCGAGCGCGAGGATGATCTTCCGGCCCTGGCCGCGCGCGGCCAGCAGCGACTTCTCGACGGAGACCGGGTGCACGGTGTCACCGTTGGCCAGGATGGCGCCCTGCTTGAGCACCTCGCGGGCGCACCACAGGGAGTAGGCGTTGTTCCACTCCTCGGCCTTGTCGTTGTCGATGAGGGTCAGGCGGACGCCGTACTTGCTCTCCAGCGCCTCCTTGCGCTCGTAGACGGCTTCCTTGCGGTAGCCCACGACGATGGCGACGTCGGTCAGACCCACCTCGGCGAAGTTGCCCAGCGTGAGGTCGAGCACGGTGCTCGTGCCCTCCCCGGCGGGGTCCACGGGCACCAGGGCCTTGGGCAGGGTGTCGGTGTAGGGGCGCAGACGCCGCCCGGCGCCTGCCGCCAGCACGAGGCCGATCATGCGGGTTCTCCTGATTCGTCGTGTACAGCGGGTGCTCCGGAGGAGACCCAGAAGCGGATGCTCTCGATGAGCACCGCCAGGGCGAGGGCGACCGCGAGGGCCGTCAGCGCGACGGTGAAGCCGGTGCCGTGCAGCAGGGCCGCGACGACCGTGATCACCAGGACGCGTCCCTCGTGCCCACCGGTCATCCGCACCAGCCAGGCGGGCGGCGCGCCGGTACCGCCGCGGATGCGGTACACCGTGTCGTAGTGATGGTAGGCGACCGCGGACACCAGTCCGAAAGCAGCGGGCAACGCTCCGTTCACCCCGGAGCGGGCGGCGAGCACCAGGATCGTCACGTACTCCGCCGCCCGGAACAGCGGCGGCACCAGCCAGTCCAGGGCGCCCTTGAGCGGCGCGGCCACGGCCCGGCCCGAGCAGAGCACGTAGAGGGCGGCGCCGAGCACCGGCCACCAGGCGCCCGGCTCCCCCACCCACAGCGAGCCGATCAGCGCGGCCGTGCCCACCGCCGCGAGCAGCGGGGCGGCGAACGGAGCCAGGGCGGCGTAGCGGCGCGGTCGCGCGCCCAGCGCCTCGGCCAGCGGGCCCGAGTCGGCGAGCTGGGCGAGGGCGGCGGCGGCCCGGTCGGTGCGCGTGCTCGCCCGGCTCAGCGAGCGCAGCACCCGGCCGGCCGTGGTGTAGCAGGCGGCCAGGGCACAGCCGACGAGGAGCGCGTAGAAGGTGATCCGGGGCGTGGTCAGCGCGGTCAGCACGGCGATCATGGCCCAGCGTTCGCCGATGGGCAGCACGACCATGCGCCGGGCCCACACCGTCCAGCCGACGGAGTTGAGCCGGTCGGAGAGGGCGGCAGTGGGGCTGGTGTTGCCGGTGGCGTCGTGGTTGGCCTCGGTGAAGGAGAAGTCCACGACGTGTCGGCAGGTCTGGAGCACCATGGCGGCCAGCGCCAGCGTCCACACGTCGTCGTCGCCACCGCCGCGCGCGGCCCCGATGGCCAGGCCGGCGTAGTACGCGTACTCCTTGGCCCGGTCGAAGGTGGCGTCCAGCCACGCGCCGAGCGTGGAGTACTGGAGCGAGTAGCGGGCGAGCTGACCGTCGGTGCAGTCCAGGACGAAGGAGGCGATCAGCAGCAGGCCGGCGGCGACGAAGCCGGGGCGGGTGCCGGTGGCGGCGCAGGCCGCCGCGACGAGCGCGGTCAGCAGCGAGGCGGTGGTGACCTGGTTGGGGGTCAGCCCCCGGCGGGCGCACCAGCGGGCGAGATAGCGGGAGTAGGGGCTGATGAGGAACGTGGTGAAGAAGCCGTCGCGGCTCTTGACCGCGCTCCGTAGCCGCACCTTCTCCTCGTCGACGTCCGCGACGGCGCTCCGGGCGCGGGTCCGCATGGCGTCGTCGACGGGCACGGTGGCCACCAGCACGCCCAGCTCGGGCCGGTGCACGGGCACGCCGTCGGCGGCCAGGTCGGCGGCGACTAGGTCGGGCAGGTTGGTCGCGGCGGGCTCGACGGGGTCGGCCGGTTCGGCGGCCGAGGGCCGCGCGTACGGGGCGCGGGGAGCCGGTTCGGCGAGCTCGGGCAGGGCGGCGCGGACCGAGGCGCGGGCCCGCACGGCGCGGGTGAGCGCGGCACGGGCCTCCGGCTGGGCGGTCAGCGCGCCGGTCACGGCGGCGGCCGGGAAGCGGGGGTCGGTCAGGGCCAGGCGCAGTGCGTGTCGATGACCCGTGAAGCGGCCGTCGACCAGCGCGACGCGCTGGTCGGGCGGGGTCTGGGCCAGTTCGCGGGCGGCCTCGGCGGCGTCGGCCACCTGGCGGACGTCGAAGCCGAGCGTCCGCAGGTCCTCCACGACGGACGAGCCGACGACCGGCGTACCGGTCACAATGGCGGTCGACAGACGAACTCACTCCTTGGCAACTGGCGTGGCCGCCCCGGTTCATGGCCGGTTCACGCGACGGCCGGGCAGCGGTCGTGACCTGCCCCGCCCCGGGCGCGGCGGACAGGGCGTCGGCAGAGGCTATCGGATCACCGAGGGCGACCGTTCACCGCGCATTCACTTCACGATCGGGTGAACGACGGTTTGGCCTATAGCGATCATCATGGTCGATGCCGGCCACCCGCGCCAAACCCCGTCTCGCTCAGGCGGCCGATTTCCGGTCGGTAGGGTGCGGGCATGATGTGGCTGATCACCGGCGGTGCCGGATACATCGGGGCGCACGTCGTGGCGACCATGCGCGCGGCGGGCGAGCACGTGGTGGTGCTGGACGACCTGACGGCGGGGCGGGCCGACCGGCTGCCGGCCCAGGTGCCCGTCGTCCACGGCTCGGTCCTCGATCGCGAGCTGGTGGCCCGGACCCTGGCGGAGTACGAGGTGGCCGGTGTGGTGCACCTGGCGGCCCGCAAGCAGGTGGCGGAGTCCGTCGAACAGCCCGTCCGCTACTACGAGGAGAACGTGCACGGTCTCGCCGTCCTGCTGGACGCGGTGGTCGCGGCGGGCGTGGGGGCCTTCGTGTTCTCCTCGTCCGCGGCCGTCTACGGCATGCCGGACGTGGACCTGGTCACCGAGGACACCCCGTGCCTGCCGATGAATCCGTACGGCGAGACCAAGCTGGCCGGTGAGTGGCTGGTCCGGGCCGCCGGCCGCACCCACGGCCTGGCCACGGCCTGCCTGCGGTACTTCAACGTGGCCGGCGCGGACCGCCCCGAACTGGCCGACACCGGGGTGTCCAACATCATCCCGATGTTCTTCGACCGGATCACCACCGGCCGCACCCCGCTGATCTTCGGCGACGACTACCCGACCCCGGACGGAAGCTGCGTACGGGACTACATCCACGTGGCCGACCTCGCCGCCGCGCACCTGGCCGCCGCGCGCTGGCTGGCCGACCGGCCCGCCCCCCGCGACCTGACCGTGAACATCGGCACCGGCCACGGCGTGTCCGTGCGGGAGATGGCCGAGCTGGTCGCCGAGGTGACCGGGCACGGCGGCCCGGTCGCCGAGGTCGCCCCCCGTCGACCGGGCGACCCGGCGCGCGTGGTCGCCTCCGCCGAGCTGGTCTCCAGGGAGCTCGGCTGGTCGGCCCGGCACGACGTACGCGAGATGGTCGAGTCCGCGTGGCGGGGCTGGGTCCACCACCGGGGCGCGACCCGCTGAGGCGCCTGGCGCCGCCCGCCCGGTCGGTCGGAGGTGCCCGCACGCCATGAGCAGCCGTGGCGCGGCGCTGGCGTGCCCCCGGGCCGCCCGCCAGCCAGCCGCGCGGAGGCCCGCCACGCCGACGGGCCGGCTCGGCTCACACCCGGACCGCCGAGCCGCCACGCGGTGAGCCGTCTCGGGTCGGGCGGGTGTTCCGGAGCGCCGGTGCGCCAGCGCCGCCTGGGCCGGACCGGCCCAGGCCGTCCCGTACCGCCGGTGCGTCCCGCACGGCCGGCCCCACACCCTGTCGGGGCACCCCGGCGTGACGGGCGGCCCGTGCCACCGAGGCTCTTCCCCCCTTCCCGGCGGCCAGCCCGCTGTGCGATGCGCACGCGCCGGCGCGCCCGGCCTCTCGGGGTGCGCCGCCGGAGCCCGGCGTGGCCCCGCTCGTCGGGGCGCCACGGGGAGCGGAGCGCGGCTCGCGCGCCAGGCCCGCGCGGCACCGCCGCCGCGCCGCACCGCGACGCGTCCGTCCGCCGGTGTACGTCCGCCACACGCCGGCCGCCCCCGCCCGCTCCGCACCGGATTCCGCGCGCTCCTCGGCCGACGCCGCGCCGCCCGGCCGTCGCTCGGGGGCCGGGGCGGGCGGCCGGGGCACCGTCGGGTGGGAGCGGTGGCCACCGCCGCGTCACGGCCGGTGACGCCGGTGACCAGCGGCTTGTCCGACGGAGCCGGCCACCGGGGTGGGACGCGGTCCGCGCGGCGCGCCCAGGCCACCCCCGGCAGTCGGACGGATAGGGCATCTTCGCAGGTCACAGCACATGACAACGGTATTCAGCGCCGCGTTGCAAAGACCCCCCACGGGGCCGTTCACTGAGATCGGCGCCGACGCGCGGCGTCCGGACCGAGTCCGATGTGGAGGCATTTTCATGGGCGCTGGGCACCAGCACGGACACTCCCACGCAACCCCGCCCGCCGGGGTGACGGGCACCGCTGCCGCCGCCTATCGCGGGCGCCTGCGGATCGCGCTCGGCATCACCCTCACCGTGATGGTGCTGGAGATCCTGGGCGGGCTCCTCGCCGGCTCGCTGGCCCTGCTGGCCGACGCCGGGCACATGGCCACCGACGCGGTCGGCCTGGCCATGGCCCTGCTCGCGATCCACTTCGCCAACCGGCCGGCGAGCTCGCGCCGCACCTTCGGGTACGCGCGGGCCGAGATCCTGGCCGCGCTCGCCAACTGTCTGCTGCTGCTCGGCGTCGGCGGCTACATCCTGTACGAGGCCATCAGCCGCTTCCTCACGCCCGCCGAGACCGAGGGCGGGCTGACCCTGATCTTCGGCGCGATCGGCCTGGTCGCGAACGTCATCTCGCTCTCCCTGCTGCTCCGCGGCCAGCGCGACAGCCTGAACGTGCGCGGCGCCTTCCTCGAGGTGCTGGCCGACGCGCTGGGCTCGGTGGCCGTGCTGGTGTCGGCCGGTGTGATCATGGCGACCGGCTGGCAGGCCGCCGATCCGATCGCCTCGCTGGTCATCGGCCTGATGATCGTGCCCCGCACCTGGAAGCTCCTGCGGGAGACGCTGAACGTCCTGCTGGAGGCCGCACCCCGGGACGTGGACATGGAGGAGGTGCGCACCCACATCCTGGCGCTGCCCGAGGTGGAGGGCCTACACGACCTGCACGTGTGGACCATCACCTCGGGGATGCCCGTCCTCTCCGCTCATGTCGTGGTACGTCAGGATGCGCTGGATTCGGTAGGACACGAGAAGTTGCTGCACGAGCTCCAGGGCTGCCTGGGCGAGCACTTCGACGTGGAGCACTGCACCTTCCAGCTGGAGCCGGGCGGACATGCCGCGCACGAGGCCAAGTTGTGCCACTGACGTGTGCCGCTGACATACGGCAAACTGGGTCGCCGAAGCCCGACGACGAGGATGGACATGCCGACCACACCCACCAACGGCCGCTCCACCGACAGCGCGGTGGCGTCCGTGCCCGCCTCCGCCGCACCGCCGATCATGCTCGAACTGGTCGATGAGGACGGCATCACGATCGGGACCGCGGAAAAGCTCTGGGCCCACCAGGCGCCCGGCCACCTGCACCGCGCCTTCTCCGTGTTCCTCTTCGACGACCGTGGGCGGCTGCTGCTCCAGCAGCGCGCCCTGAGCAAGTACCACTCCCCCGGTGTCTGGTCGAACACCTGCTGCGGCCACCCGTACCCGGACGAGCCTCCCTTCGTGGCCGCCGCGCGGCGTACGGGCGAGGAGCTGGGCGTGGCCCCGCTGCTGCTGCGGGAGGCCGGTCGGGTCCGGTACAACCACCCCGATCCCGCGTCGGGCCTGGTGGAGCAGGAGTACAACCACCTGTTCGCGGGGCTGATCGCGCCCGACCTGCGGCCCGATCCGGAGGAGGTCGCCGACACGGTCTTCGTAACGCCCGAGGAGCTCGACGCGCTGCGGGCGGAGCGGACGTTCTCGGCGTGGTTCATGGACGTCCTGGACACCGCGCGGCCCACGATCCGGGAGATCACGGGCGCCGAGGCGGGCTGGTAGTGGCGAGCGGCAGCGCGGCCCAGACGACCTTGCCGCCCCGCGCGGTGTGTTCGACGTCGTAGCTGCCACCGACCTCGTCGGCGACCGCCTTCACCAGCAGAAGTCCCCGCCCGCCGGTCTGGCCCTGGTCCGCGACCAGGGCCTTCGGCCGGTAGGGGTGGTTGTCCTCGACGGCGACCCGCACCCACTCACGCCCGACGGAGACCTCGACGGCGATCTCGGGCGAGAGCAGCGCCGCGTGCTTGACGGCGTTGGTGACCAGCTCGGAGACGATCAGCAACAGGGAGTGCAGGATCTCGTCGGCGACGGGGACGCGCTGGCTCCTGAGCAGGTCCCGTACGGCGTGCCGGGCCTGCGGTACGGCCGCCTCCTCGGTCCTGGCGGTGAAGCGCCAGACACCCTCGTACGCGATGGCTCTCCGGGGCGGGGCCTGCCCTCGACCAGGCGGGACGCTCCCGAGGATCTCCATGTCCGATACCCACCCATCGCCGCGGCTCGATACTCGTGACGAGTGTTGGGAAGGTCCGGGCCCCCGCCGAGCAACTGAACACAAGTCAGCGCCTATCGATATTTTTTGACCGGTTGACGGTGCGTAACGCACTCATACGACACATCTTGTCCACCCGTCGTGGGGCGCGTTGATCAACCGTCGGTGGCCGGTCCGGAGCGGGATGACGCGGCCGGTCCCGGCGCCGCCCGCCCCACTCGTCCGGGTGGACTTGGCGCTCACCGGTCGGGCCACCCCGCCGCCGCGCGCCACGCAACTCCCGCGCGCGGCGCTGGCCTTCACTCCACTCGCCCGCCCCCGACCAGGCGGATTGCACCCTCTGGCCGCCGCTGAGACCTTTGCCCGGCGGCCTGACGGGCGGGAAGTGATCTCTTCCACTCAGCCGACGATGCGATCTTCGCCGTAGCCTTCCGGCCACCCGGATACGATCCGCGCATGGAGCCTTGCCTGCTGTATTCGGTCACCGACGGCATCGCGACCGTCATGATCCACAATCCCGCCAAGCGCAACGCGATGACGTACGACATGTGGCGCGAGCTGCCCCCGTTGCTCGACAAGCTCACGGTCGACCCGCATGTGCGGGCCCTGGTGCTGACGGGTGACGGGGACACCTTCTGCGCGGGCGCGGACATCGGCTCCCTGATCGAGCGGGGCGAGGAGGCCCAGGGGCTGGCGGTGACCGCCGAGGAGGCGCTGGCGACGTTCCCCAAGCCCACCCTGGCGGCGGTGCGCGGCTTCTGTGTGGGCGGCGGCTGTCAGCTCGCCACCGCCTGCGACCTGCGCTTCGCCACCTCTGACAGCGCTTTTGGGATCACACCGGCCAAGCTCGGCATCGTCTACCCCGCCTCCTCCACGGCCCGACTGGTGAGCCTGGTGGGGCCGGCCACCGCCAAACACCTGCTGTTCTCGGCCGAGTTGATCAACGCACAGCGGGCGCATCTGCGCGGCCTGGTGGACGAGGTGTTCGCACCGGAGGACTTCGACCACGAGGTCGCCCACTTCGCCCGCGTCCTGGCCTCCCGGTCACAGCTCACCCAGGCCGCGGCGAAGGAGTTCATCGCGGGGCCGGCCGACGCCGAGCGTCTCGCCTACTGGAGCGACCAGGCCCGTACCAGCGACGACACCGTCGAGGGCGTGACCGCGTTCCTGGAGCACCGGGCGCCGCGCTTCAGCTGGACCCTGCCGGCGAGCTGACGGCCCGCGCCGGGCGCTCGGCCGCCACGCCTGGCCCGCGAACCGGCCAACCGCCCCGACGCGGGCCCCGGCGGCGGCCGGCCCGCCCGCTTCCGGCGCCGTCACCGGACGGCCTCGGGGGCCGGTTTTCGCTGTTCCGGAGATCAGCTCCCTCGGATTAGCGTTCCGAACATGAGCTCACTGCCCGAGCGCGCCGGACGGCGCTGCCACGAAGTTCTGAATTTCCTTCACTCCACCGCGTACTTCGCCCCGGAGGTCATCGAGGAGCTGGGGCGGGTCGGTGCCAAGGACGGCGCCGCGTACTTCGCCGCCCGCACCGCTCCGCTGGGCCGGGTGGGGGCGGGCCCGGTCGCCGCGTCCCTCTACACCTTCAAGTACGACTTCGTCGCCCAGCACCTGCCCGCCGTCTGGGAAGCGACGGCCCCCGAGGCCGCCATCAAGGCCCGCTTAACGGGGGTCGACGGTGCGCTGCGTCGGGTGCTCGGCGCGGAGACGATCGACTCGCCGGAGCTGGCCGAGGCGGCCGAACTCGCGCTGCGCGCCGCCGAGGCGTGCGGCCACACCGGCCGTCCCTTCTACGCGGCGTACGCCGAGCTGCCCGTGCCCGACGCGCCGCACCTGGCCCTGTGGCACGCCGCCACGCTGCTGCGCGAGCACCGTGGGGACGTCCACGTGGCCGTGCTTCTGGACGCCGAGCTCGACGGCCTGGAGGCGGTCGTGTCGGACGCCGCCGGCGGGGCCGCCCTGTCCCCCAAGTGGTCCCGGTTGATGCGCGGCTGGTCGGAGGAGGAGTGGGCGGCGGGCGAGGAGCGGCTGCGCGAGCGCGGACTGTTGACCGCCGACGGCGACCTGACGGAGGCGGGCACCGCGCTGCGCGAGCGACTTGAGGCCGAGACCGACCGGCTGGACCGGGCGCCGTACGAGCACCTGGGCGCGGAGGGGGTGGCCCGACTGACGGAGCTGACCGGGTCCTACGTCGCCACCGTGCTGGCCGCGGGGGTCTTCCCCGCCGACCTCATCGGCAAGGGCTGACCCGCCACTTCGGGCGGGGCCCGACCGTCCTCGGTCCGCACCGCTTCGGCCGGGGGCTGGCGGGAAGGAGCCCCACGGCGGTTTAGCGCACACGGCGCGGGTTACCCGGGGTCACGAGCCACGGAGCGTCCCAGCGGGCGCGTCGGCGGCGCAGACAGGGAGGATTCCGTGTTCCGTGCCATCGCAGATGTCCTGCGCGCCATCGGCGGCACCCTCGCCGCCGTGGTGACGCTCCCCTTCCGCGCACTCGCTCGGCTCTTCGGCGGAGCGTCGCGCGGTGGCCCGCACCGACGCGGGGTGTGAGCACGCGTCGGCGGGTGACGTCCTGACCCCGCCCGCGAGGTGTCGCACCCCACGCGCCTGACCGCAGCCGCCCGGCCCACGCGCCGGGCGGCTGCGGCACCTCGGCCCCGCCGGCGGGTCGCTGGCGCGGTGGCGTCGGTCGGCCCCTGGCCGGTGTGGCGGCCTCGGCACGGGTGGCCGCGGCGGCGTGACGCGTCGCCAGGTGGCGGCCTGGTCGGTGGCGCGCGGCGCGCCCGGGGCGACGCCGCCCCTCCATCGACCCCGTGGTCGTGGGCGTGGCCGGCTCACCCCGCCTCTCACCTGGCCCGGCGCGCCGGCGCGCGGCGGGCGGTGGCACGCGGCGGGCGGCGGGGCGCTCGGACGCCGTCGTGTTGTCGTACCCACCTGCCACAATGCAGGTCGCGGTGCAGAGACGAAAGCGGAGCGTGAAGTGACGACGTCCATCGAAGGCCGGATCGCCGAAGAGCTTGGGGTGCGGGAGCGGCAGGTGAAGGCCGCTGTCGAGCTGCTGGACGGCGGCTCGACCGTGCCGTTCATCGCGCGCTACCGCAAGGAGGCGACCGAGACGCTCGACGACGCGCAGTTGCGCGCGGTCGAGGAGCGGCTGCGCTATCTGCGGGAGCTGGAGGAACGCCGGGCGGCGATCCTGGAGTCGGTCCGCTCGCAGGGCAAGCTGGACGCGGAGGTGGAGGCGCGCATCGTGGCCGCCGACTCCAAGGCCCGCCTTGAGGACGTCTATCTTCCGTTCAAGCCCAAGCGGCGCACGAAGGCGCAGATCGCCCGGGAGGCCGGGCTGGAGCCGCTGGCCGACGGACTGCTCGCCGACCCGTCGGTGGACCCGCGGGCCGCCGCGGAGGGGTACGTGGACGCGGAGCGCGGTGTCGCCGACGCGGCGGCGGCCCTCGAAGGCGCGCGGGCCGTGCTCACCGAGCGGTTCGGCGAGGACGCGGACCTGATCGGAGAGTTGCGCGAGCGCATGTGGCAGCGCGGCCGGGTGGCGGCGCGGGTGCGCGAGGGCAAGGAGGAGGCGGGGGCGAAGTTCGCCGACTACTTCGACTTCGCCGAGCCGTTCACGGAGCTGCCCTCGCACCGGGTGCTGGCCATGCTCCGGGGCGAGAAGGAGGAGGTCCTGGACCTGACGCTGGAGCCGGAGGAGCCCTCGGAGGAGCCCGGCCCCAGCGCGTACGAGCAGGCCATCGCGCGTCGCTTCGGCATCGCCCAGCGCGGCCGGCCGGCCGACGGCTGGCTGGCCGACACGGTGCGTTGGGCGTGGCGTACGCGGGTGCTGGTGCACCTGGGCATCGACCTGCGGTTGCGGCTGCGGCAGGCCGCCGAGGACGAGGCGGTGCGGGTGTTCGCGGCCAACCTGCGGGACCTGCTGCTGGCCGCCCCCGCCGGCACGCGCGCCACGATGGGCCTGGACCCGGGTTTCCGTACGGGCGTGAAGGTGGCCGTCGTGGACGCGACGGGCAAGGTGGCCGCCACCGAGACGATCTACCCGCACGTGCCCCGGCAGAAGTGGGACGCCGCGCTCGCCACGCTGGCCCAGCTGGCCCGGGAGCACGGCGTCGAGCTGATCGCGATCGGCAACGGCACCGCGTCGCGCGAGACCGACAAGCTGGCCGGCGAGCTGTGCGAGCGCCATCCCGAGCTGGGGCTGACCAAGGTGATGGTCTCCGAGGCCGGCGCCTCGGTGTACTCGGCCTCGGCGTTCGCCTCCCAGGAGCTGCCCGACATGGACGTGTCGCTGCGCGGCGCGGTGTCCATCGCCCGGCGGCTCCAGGACCCGCTCGCCGAGCTCGTCAAGATCGACCCCAAGTCGATCGGCGTCGGCCAGTACCAGCACGACCTGTCCGAGGTGAAGCTCTCGCGCTCGCTGGACGCGGTCGTGGAGGACTGTGTGAACGGCGTGGGCGTGGACGTCAACACGGCCTCGGCGCCCCTGCTCGGCCGGGTCTCCGGGATCAGCGCCTCGCTGGCCGAGAACATCGTCACCCACCGCGACGCCAACGGCCCCTTCCGCAACCGCAAGTCCCTCAAAGACGTGGCCAGGCTGGGCCCGAAGGCGTACGAGCAGTGCGCGGGGTTCCTGCGCATCCGGGGTGGGGACGACCCGCTGGACGGTTCCAGCGTGCACCCCGAGGCGTACCCGGTGGTGCGTGCCATGGTGACCACGGCGGGGACGGACGTCGGTGCGCTGATCGGCAACACGGCGGTGTTGCGGCGGTTGGACCCGGCGCGGTTCGTCAACGACTCGTTCGGGCTGCCGACGGTCACCGACATCCTGCGGGAGCTGGAGAAGCCGGGCCGCGACCCGCGCCCCGCCTTCAAGACGGCCACGTTCAAGGAGGGCGTCGAGAAGCTCGGCGACCTGGAGCCGGGGATGCTGCTGGAGGGCGTGGTCACCAACGTGGCCGCGTTCGGCGCGTTCGTGGACGTCGGTGTGCACCAGGACGGTCTGGTGCACGTCTCGGCGATGTCGAAGACGTTCGTGAAGGACCCACGGGACGTGGTCAAGTCGGGCGACGTCGTGCGCGTCAAGGTGCTTGAGGTGGACGTACCGCGCAAGCGGATCTCGTTGACGCTACGGCTCGACGACGAGGCCGGACGCGGCGGCGAGGGCGAGCGTGCCGAGCGCGAGGGCGGCACCCGGCGCGGCGCCCCGCAGCAGCGACAGCGCGGCTCGGGCGGCGGCCAGGGTGCCCGGCCGGGCGGCGCTGGTCAGGGGGCTCGCTCCGGTGGTGGCCAGGGCGCCCGCTCGGGTGCCGGGCAGCGCTCCGGGGGCCGCCGCGAAGCGCCGGCCAGCGGTGCCATGGCCGACGCGCTGCGCCGCGCGGGCCTGCTGGACCCGGGGCGCGGCTGACCGAGGCCGGCGCCCGAAAGGTGGAGCCCGGCCGGCGACGGCCGGGCGGGGCGCGCCACGGGTGGGCGCGTCGAAGGGCCGACCGCGAGGTGCGCGTCGCCGGTGGACGCGCCGCGAGGTGCCGTGGCCCGCGGTGTGAGGCCGCGAGACGGAGGCGGCCCGCGCGGGCGGGCCGGGGCGCGGGGTGCGGCCCGGAGTGCTCGGCCAGCCCGGCCCCGTGCGGCATTCCGCGCGTGGGGTGCCGCCGTCGCGCCTCCGCACGCGGGCGTCACCGCCCGTGGGTCGCCCGCGCTCGTGCACGCCCGGTAGCCGGTAGGGAGCGGGTTGGTCGGGAGACGCGGTCACGGCGGGGCGCGGTCACGGCGGCGCGGTTCGCCGCGTGCCGGCGGACGTGAGGCCGTGGTGCGGGGCGGCGGGCGGGGCTCAGCGCGAAGGAGACGGTGCGGGCAGGGCGCGTAGCCAGTCGAGGAGCAGTTGGTTGACCTCGTCGGGGCGCTCCTGCTGGACCCAGTGGCCGCAGCCGTCGAGCAGGTGGCAGGAGGTCAGGGCGGGCAGGGTGTGGTCGAACGCCGCGATCGCCTCGGCCATCCAGGTGGTGGAGGCGTCGCGGGTGCCGCCGACGAACAACGCGGGCCGGGTCATCGGCGCGCCGTCCCAGGCGGCGAGGTCGGCCCAGTCCCGGTCAAGGACGCGGTAGCGGGCCAGCGCCCCCGCCATCCCGGTCCGCTCGAACTCCCCGGCGTAGGTGTCCAAGTCCGCGACGCCCAGCCAGGAGGGGGTGCGGTCGCGGGGGAAGCGGTCGCGCATCCGTCCGCCCGGCGGGACGAAGTGCGGGCTGGGCGCGCCGGGCGCGGGCATGGTGTCGGCCGAGAGCGCCGCGTAGAACCCCGCGAGCCAGCCCCGCACGCCGGGTTCGATCTCGGCCTCGGCGCGACCCGGCTGTTGGAAGTGGCTGACGTAGAACTCCTCGTCCCCGCCGAGGGCGGCGAAGGCGTCGCTGGGCCTGGTCGCGCCGCGCGGCGCGTACGGCACGCTGAGCATGCCGACGCCACGGAAGACCTCGGGGTGGAGCAGTCCGGCGTGGGCCGCGATGGTCGCTCCCCAGTCGTGGCCGACGACCACCGCGGTCCGCTCGCCGAGGGCCCGCACCACGGCGACGACGTCGGCGACCAGTTCCACCATGCGGTACGCCTCGATCCGCGCCGGCCTGGAGGAGCGGCCGTATCCCCGCACGTCGACGGCCACGGCGCGGAAGCCGGCGGCGGCAAGGGCCGGCAGCTGGTGGCGCCAGGAGTACCAGGACTCGGGGAAGCCGTGGACCAGCAGCACCAGCGGTCCGGTGCCGCTCTCCACGACATGGGTGCGGCCCGCTGGCGAGGGCAGGAGCCGGTGAACGGTCGGTCGCGGTGGATCGGGCTGGATCATGGGTGCCTCCGGTACGAGGTGGGGCGAAGCGTGGACCCGTGACCACGGGGGGCGAGCGGCGCCGCGCCGCCTGCGAGCGCGGTGCGGGGCTCCGGTATCGCGGGCCGGCGCCGTGGGCACGGTTCGATCATCGAGGGCTCCCCGACGCCGCCGCGAGCCGCTTTGCCGAACCGGCAAACCCGGGCATGCGGCGGGCGGGCTGGAGCCGGCCGCGCCGGAGGGGGCCGCACCGGCGCCGGCCGGGAGCGAGGAGGCGTCGCACCCCGCCCCACGGCTGCCGGCGACGGCGGGCCGGCCGGCACCACCACGGGCGAGCGCGACATGGTGGGGGCGTGCTCCGGATGGCCCTCCGGTCACCTGGGCGCCGATGTGGCCGCGCCCCGGCCGAGACCGACGCCGCGCCCCGGCCGAGACCGACGCCGCGCCCCGGCGTCGCACCCCGGCGTCGCACCCTGACGGCGGGCGCCGGACGGCCCGGCCGACGCGCCACGCGCCCGCGCGCCACACCGGCTCCAGCCGCCCGGGGGCCTGCGGGCCCGGCCCGGCGCGGAAGGCAGACGGAGGAAGACGGGAGGCAAGGGAGGAGAAGGGAGGCCGGAGCGGGGACGGGGTACAGTGTTCGGGTCCTGTTGTCTCCGATTGAGGTGGACGTTGCGCATCTGAGGTTCGCGACCATCGCGCGGTGCGGCTCCGGCCGTACGCCCGTCACGCTGACGCCGGCATTTCTGCCGCCCGTGACCCGCGCGGATGCGACCTCGGTGCCCGAGTCGTCCCGACCCGTCGGACGATCGCGCTCCTCCTTCCGGTTCCGGACCGGTCGCCGCGTGGTGCTCGCATACGAAGCCCCCATCCCCGCGCTTGCGACTGCGAGAATCACCATGGCTCACTCTCCTTCCGCTCCCTCCTCCCCCGCCGCCGTGACCTGCTCGGCCCTGACCTTCCGGTGGCCGGACGGGGCGACCGTCTTCGACGACCTGTCCTTCACCGTCGGCCGGGGGCGCACCGGGCTGGTCGGCGCCAACGGCACCGGCAAGTCCACGCTGTTGCGCCTGCTGGCCGGCCAACTACGCCCGGCCGCCGGCGCGGTGGCCCTGCGCGGCAGCCTGGCCTACCTGCCGCAGAACATCACGCTCGACACCGAGTCACGCGTCGACCGGGCGCTCGGCATCGCCGAGCGGCGCGCCGCGCTGCGCGCCATCGAGGGCGGGGACGCGCGCGAGGAGCACTTCGAGACGATCGGCGACGACTGGGACATCGAGGAGCGCACCCAGGCGACCCTGGGCGCGCTCGGGCTCGGCTCGATCGAACTCGACCGCACGGTGGGCCAGTTGTCGGGCGGGGAGACCGTGCTGTTGCGGCTGGCCGCGCTGCTGCTGGAGCGCCCCGACATCCTGCTGCTGGACGAGCCGACCAACAACCTCGACCTGTTCGCCCGGCGCCGGCTCTACGACGCGGTCGACGCCTGGCGCTCCGGCGTTCTGGTGATCGTCAGCCATGACCGTGACCTGTTGGAGCGCGTCGACCGGATCGGCGAGCTCCGCTCGGGGTCGGTGACCTGGTACGGGGGCAACTGGTCCCGGTACGAACAGGCGTTGGCCACCCAGCAGGAGGCCGCCGGGCGCACGTTGCGGGCCGCCGAGGCCGAGGTGCGCAAGCAGAAGCGCGAACTGGAGGAGACCCACATCAAGGTGGCCCGCCGCGAGCGGCACAGCAAGAAGATGGACGCCCAGCGGCGGGCCCCGCGCATCGTGGCGGGCGAACGCAAGCGGTCCGCGCAGGAGTCGGCGGACAAGCTCCGGGGCGTGCAGGAGGAGCGGCTCAACGCGGCGCGCGAGCGGCGCGAGGAGGCCGCGGAGGCGCTGCGCGAGGACGCCGAGATCCGGGTCAGCCTGCCGCACACGGCCGTGCCGGCCGGCCGCACCGTGTTGCGGCTGGAGGGGCTGCGGCCCCGGTTCGGCCGGTTGCGGGAGGGGGACCTGTCGGTGCACGGGCCCGAGCGCGTCGCGCTGGTGGGGCGCAACGGCGCCGGCAAGACGACGTTGCTGCGCACCATCGCCGGCACGTCGCCGGCGCTGTCGGGCCAGGCCACGACGTATGTGCCGCTGCGCTTCCTGCCGCAGCGGCTGGACGTGCTGGACGAGGGGCTGAGCATCGCGGCCAACGTGTCCCGGATGGCGCCGGGGATCAGCGACAACGAGATCCGCTCCCAGCTCGCCCGGTTCCTGTTCAAGGGCGCGCGGGCCGCGCAGCCGGCCGGGACGCTGTCGGGCGGGGAGCGTTTCCGGGCCGCGCTGGCCGCGACGATGCTCGCCGCGCCGGCCCCGCAGCTGCTGATGCTGGACGAGCCGACCAACAACCTCGACCTGGCCAGCGTGCGCCATCTGACCGGCGCGCTGGGCTCCTTCCAGGGCGCGCTGCTGGTGGCCAGCCACGATCTGGCCTTTCTCGCCTCGATCGGCATCACGCGCTGGCTGTTCGTCGACGAGACCCTCCGGGAGACCTCGGCCGACGAGGTGCGCGAGCTGCTGGAGGCGTCGGAGGCCCGCTGAGCGGAGGCGAGACCCGGCCACGGCCGGCGCGCGGTGGCGGGTCACCGGGCCGAGTGGCGGGCGCGGCGGCGGGCCGCATGGTGGTGGGTGTGGTGGTGCGGGCGGGGCGCGCTGGTTCACTGGTGCCCGTGCGTTCCGTCGCCGCCCGCGCCGGTGTCCTTCGTGGCCGGCGCGGGCGACGCCCCAGCCAGGACCGAGGACGAGGAGATCAGCTCATGTCCGATGCATCGCAGGCCGCCGGGATCACCGTGCCCGACAGTGCGCTCGCCAGGGAGGCCACCGACCTGGTGCGTACGGCGACCACCGACCTGATCTACCACCACTCCCGACGCGTGTTCCTCTTCGGCAGCCTGCTCGGGCGCGAGCGGGGCCTGGAGTGCGACCCCGAGCTGCTGTACGTCGGCGCCATGTTCCACGACCTGGGGCTGGGCGAGCGGTTCCGTACCAGTGGGCGGCGCTTCGAGGTGGACGGGGCGGAGGAGGCGGCGGCGTTCCTGCGCTCGCGCGACGTGCCCGAGGATGCCGTGCGCCGGGTGTGGACGGCCATCGCGCTGCACACCACGCCCGGCGTGCCGGAGTTCATGGAGCCGGAGGTCGCGCTGGTCACGGCCGGTGTGGAGTACGACGTGCTCGGGCTGGACTACGAGAGCGTCAGCGCGGCCGACCGGGCCGCGATCACCGCGCTGCACCCGCGCCCCGACTTCAAGCGGCGCATTCTGGCAGCCTTCACCGAGGGCATCGCGCCCAAGCCGGAGACCACGTTCGGCAACGTGAAGGCGGATGTCCTCGCGCACTTCGTGCCCGGCTTCGAACGCGGTGACTTCGTGTCCGTCATCGAGAACTCGCCCTGGCCCGAGTAGTCCCCTGGGCCACGGGGCGTCTCCTGCGACACGGTGGCCGGCTCGCCCGGGCCGCCGGGCCCCGTTCGGTGGCGGGGCCCGGCGCCGGCCAGGGGTCAGTGTTCGCTGGCCCGCCCGTCGGTCATCTCGACGCGGCGCGTGGTGTGTACGGCGTCCAGCATCCGCCGGTCGTGGGTGACCAGCAGCAGGGTGCCGTCGTAGGAGGCGAGCGCCGACTCCAGTTGCTCGATGGCCGGCAGGTCCAGGTGGTTGGTCGGCTCGTCGAGCACCAGCAGGTTGACGCCCCTGGCCTGGAGGAGCGCGAGCGCGGCCCGGGTGCGTTCGCCCGGCGAGAGGGTGTGCGCCGGGCGCAGCACGTGGTCGGCCTTGAGGCCGAACTTGGCCAGCAGGGTGCGGACCTCGGCCGGCTCCAGTTCGGTGGCCACGGCGCCGAAGGTGTCCAGGAGGGACCCGGGCCCGGTGGCGGTGGGGCTCGAACCGGCGTCGGGGGCCGGTCGCTTCGCGTCGGCGGCGCGGCCCGCCCCGCCGTCGAAGAGCTGCGCGCGGGCCTGGTCCACCTCGCCGACGACCACACCGGAGCCGAGGGAGGCGTACCCGCCGTCCAGCGGTAGCCGGCCGAGGAGCGCGGCGAGCAGGGTGCTCTTGCCCGAGCCGTTGGCCCCGACGATGGCCACCCGGTCCGCCCAGTCGATCTGGAGGTCCACGGGGCCGAAGGCGAAAGTGCCGCGTCGCACGTGGGCGCCGCGCAGCGTGGCCACCACCGAGCCCGAGCGGGGCGCGGCGGCGATCTCCATGCGCAGCTCCCACTCCTTGCGGGGCTCGTCGACCTCTTCGAGCCGCTCCAGCAGCCGCTCGGTCTGACGGGCCTTGGCGGCCTGCTTCTCGGTGCTCTCGATGCGCGCGTTGCGTAGCAGCTTGTCCCCGTCGGTGGCCTTGCGGCGCGCGTTGCGTACGCCCTTGTCCATCCAGCCGCGCTGGGTGCGGGCGCGCTCTTCCAGGCCGGCGCGGGTCTGCGCGTACTGCTCGTAGCGCTCCCTGGCGTGCCGGCGTGCGGTCTCGCGCTCCTCCAGGTAGGCGGTGTAGCCGCCACCGAAGAGGGTGATCTGCTGCTGCGCGAGGTCCAGTTCGAGGACCTTGTCGACGGTGCGGGCCAGGAACTCGCGGTCGTGGCTGACCAGGACGGTGCCGGCGCGCAGCCCACGGACGAAGTCCTCCAGGCGCCCGAGGCCGTCCAGGTCCAGGTCGTTGGTCGGCTCGTCGAGCAGGAAGACGTCGTAGCGGCTGAGCAGCAGCGAGGCCAGGCCGGCGCGGGCGGCCTGGCCGCCGGAGAGCGCGGTCATGGGCCGGTCCAGGCCGACCGCGAGGCCGAGCCCGGCGACGACGCTCTCGGCCCGCTCGTCCAGGTCGGCGCAGCCGAGCGCCAGCCAGCGCTCCCAGGCGGTGGCGTACGCGTCGTCGGCGCCGGGCAGTTCGGCGGACAGGGCCTCGGTGGCGGCGTCGAGCGCGGCCTGCGCGGCGGCGACCCCGGTGCGGCGGGCCAGGAAGTCGCGGACGGTCTCGGCGCCGCCGGGGGCGGAGCCGCCGGTGCGGCGCCGCTCGTGCTCCTGGGGCAGGTAGCCGATGGTGCCGTGCGGCGGGCTGAGCGTGACCGTGCCCTCCACGGGCTCGGCCAGCCCCGCCAGCAGGCGCAGCAGGGTGGACTTGCCCGCGCCGTTCGCGCCGACCAGCCCGATGGTGTCCCCGGCGCCGACGACGAGGTCGAGGCCGGCGAACAGGGTGCGGTCGCCGTGCCCGGCTGCGAGGTTCTTGGCAACGAGAGTGGCAGTCATCAGGCGGCGATCCTAGCGGTGGGGCGCGGCGGGCCGCCCGGCGCTGTCGTCCGGACCGGGCGCGGGGCGGGTGTCAGGCGGGGATGTCGGGCGGCGGTCTCGGGCGGCGGTCGGGCCCGCGCGCCGGGCGGGGGCTCGCGGGACGCGCGATGAGCGGATAGCGTCCGCGCATGGTGAGCACAGGGCACGACGTGATCGTGGTGGGCTCCGGGGTCATCGGCCTGACCTGCGCCGTCACGCTGGCGGAGCGCGGGCGGCGGGTGGCCGTGTGGAGCCGGGAGGCGGCGGGCGGGACGACGTCGGCGGTGGCCGGCGGGCTGTGGTGGCCCTACCGCATCGAGCCCGAGGAGGCCGCCGGCCGCTGGTCGGTGGCCTCTCTGGCCGAGCTGACGGCGCTGGCGGGCGACCCACGGGAGACCGGCGTGCGGTTCGCCGAGGGCACCCAGGCGGGCCTGGAGCGGGCCGACCTCGGCTCGTGGGCGGATGCGCTGCCGGAGCTGCGCCCGGCGGCGTCGGCGGAGCTGCCCACGGGGTACGCCACCGGGCTGCGTGCCCGGGTGCCGTTGATCGACATGCCCACGCACCTGCGGTACCTGGAGCGCCGGCTGGTGGCGGCGGGCGGCACGGTCGAGCGGCGCGCGCTGACCTCGCTCGCGGAGGCGGGGCGGGCGGCGCCGGTGGTCGTGAACTGCTCGGGGCTCGGGGCCCGGGAGCTGGTCCCCGACCCCGAGGTGTACCCGGTGCGAGGGCAGGTGGTGGTCGTGGAGAATCCGGGGCTGAGCGAGTGGCTGGTGGCGGCCGACCCGGTGGCCGAGGAGACGGTGTACGTCCTGCCGCAGCCGTACGGGGTCGTGCTCGGCGGCACGGCGCGGGCCCACGTGTGGGAGACGCGGCCCGAGCCGGCGGCGGCCGAGGCGATCCTGGCCCGCTGCGTGCGGGCCCGCCCGGAGCTGGCCGGGCTGCGCGTGCTGGCCCACCGGGTGGGGCTGCGGCCGGCGCGCCCCCGGGTCCGCCTGGAGGTCACGGAACTGCCCGGCGGGGCACGCTGCGTGCACCACTACGGGCACGGTGGCGCCGGCGTGACCGTGGCCTGGGGCTGCGCGCGCGAGGCGGTGGCGCTGGCGGGCGCGTAACTCCTCGGGGGGGGCGGGCCCACCCCGGGGTCGTGGTGGTGCTCCCCGCGAGGTCCGACGGCAGGGCCTGGTGACCGCCGGGCTCGCGGGGAGCACGTTCGTGGGGTCGGCCGGTGGGGGCCGACCGGGGACCCGCCGCGTCCGGCGGGTCAGTGGGGGTGGTCGCCGAGGAGGGAGATCAGCCCGTCGGCCAGGGCGCCCCGCCAGCAGGCGTAGTCGTGGCCTCCGTTGAACTCGGTCCAGGTCACCGCGTAGTCACGGGCTCGCAGGGCGGCCCGCAGGCCACGGGTCTGTTCCAGCGGGCCCGCCTCGCACAGGCCCACGTCCAGGTGCAGCCGCAGCTCGCGGGGGGCGCCGTCGGCGTACCGGCGGGTGATCCAGGGCACGGGGGCCGTCGCCGCCGCCGGCTCCTCTCGCGGGTGCCAGGACAGCGTGGCGGACTGGGCCAGCACGTTGCCGAAGCGCATGGGTGCCGCGTAGCCGGCGTACAGCGCGCTCACGCCGCCCAGGCCCTGGCCCGCGATCACGGTGCGGGCCGGGTCGTAGGTGATCGGCCAGCGCGCGGCGGCCCACGGCAGCAGTTCGGCGGCCAGGAAGTTGACCTGCGCGTCCCGCGCGCCGAACTCGCGGTCCCGGGTGGCCGCGTCCACGGCGTCGGGCGCGAGCACCACCAGCGGGGGCAGCAGGCCGATGGCGATGAGCCGGTCCAGGACGGACTCGAAGCCCAGTTGGCCGAACCACATGTCGCCGTCCAGGAGGACCACCGTGTCGGCCTCCTCGGGCGGCGGCCCCGGCGGTTCGTAGACCCACACGTCGCGCTCGCTGGCCAGCGCACCGCTGCCGAGCCGGTGCCGGCGCAGGCTGCCGGCCGGTACGTCGTCGGGCGCGTCCGACCAGGCCAGCGCGGGCGCCTGGGGCAGGGCGAGCACGGAACCGGGCTGGCCGTACCAACGGCCTGGCACCACGCGCGGGTTGAACGGGTCGGGCGCGGCCTCGGCCCGGGCCGTCGGGGGCTCGGGGTCGGCGGCCGTGGAGTCGACGCGGGCGACGCGGTAGGTACCACGGTGGTCGGTGCGCAGCCGGTAGGCCAGGTGCCAGACGTCGGTGCCCGGCAGGTGGCGCATGCGCCCGGGTGCCCCGTCGGGCAGCCAGTCGGCGAACAGCAGCACGGCGCGGGCGTCGGCGTCGCGGTGGACGAAGGTGACGAGGCGGTGGTGGGGGTCGCGGTCGACGGGCTCGACCAGCGGGGCGCCCACGGCCTGGACCTCGCTCCAGAACCGCGCCACGGCTCGCTCCCTGGCCACCGTGTCGACGGCGGCGGCCAGGCGCGCGCCCAGCGCGAGCAGACGCGGGCTGTCGGCCCGGCGAGCGGGGGCGGAGCGCGGGGTGGGCGCCCCGGCGGCCGGTGAGGGGGCGTCAGTGCGGCGGGAGGTGGGGCCCGTTACGGGTCGGGGCGTCGCGCGACGGGCGGCGAGCGCCCCCCGCAGGGAGGCCGCCGACGGGGCGGGGCGGGCGTTCATCGGCCGCTCCCCTCGTCGCGTACCGGTGGGCGCGCGGCGCGATACGCGCGATACGCCGGTGGCGGCGGGGCCGTTGGGAGCGACGGGGCGTGGGGCGAGCCGTGGGAAGAGCGACCGACGAACCGGACACACATCGGCAACCTGCGTTTCCGCGCCCTGTGTCGCCCGCTCCCCCGTCCGTGGGACGTGGGGCGGGCGACCCGACACAGGGGCATAGAGAGGGACGGCTGTGGGTGAGGTCACACACGGAACGAGGCGACCATCTACTTAGGTAAGCCTAAGCTAACCACGTGCCTCACAGCTCAACAACACCCACCGGCCACGCACCCCAACTCGGCGCCACCGGGCCTCTCTACCGGGCCCGCTCCCGCCCGCGACCGTGTCGCGCGTCGCTGCCTCCGCCGGCCGGGCCCCATCCGGCCCGCGCCGGGCACCATCCCTGACGCACCACCCCTGGCGCCCCCCGGGGCCACCCCACTCCGCGGCGCACCACGACCACCGCGCACCACGACCACCGCGCGGGGCGCACCGCCGTCCTCCCCCGTCCCCAACCCCCGGAACTCCCATGCGCATCCTCGTCACCGGAGGGGCCGGCTTCGTCGGCTCCCCCTTCGTCCGCTCCCCCCTCGGCCCCCGGGGCCGTGGCGGCGCGTCGGCCGTGACCGTCCTGGGCGCCCTGACCCCCGCGTCCGACCGGGCCAGCCCGCGGCCGGTCGAAGGCCATCCGTGCCGGGAGTTCGTCCAGGACGACACCCGCGACACGGCGTCGGCCGACGCCCCGGCCCGACACCACGGGGCGGTGGTGCACCGTGCGGCCCCCTCCCCCGCCGCAGTGGCGCCGGCCGGCGACCCGGGGCTCCCGGCCGAGGTGGTCGCCGGCACCCGGACCCCGCTGGACACGGCCGCGCGCCACGGCGTGCGCCGCCGCGTCCAGACCTCCTGCGACGAGGTCCACGACCCCCTTCCCGCAGGCGCCCGGGACGAGACCGAGGCCCTGTTCCCCACCACCCACCACGCCGCCGCCAAGGCCGCGGCCGGCCTGCTCGCCCCGGCCTGCCAGCGCGCCCACGGGCTCGACGTCCGGGTGGTCCGCTGTTCGGCGACGTACGGCCCCGGCCAGCACCCCGACCATCCCGACCACCCCGTCCCGTCGCGCGTCACGCGCCAGCTGGCCGGCGGTGGCCTGCCGCCGACCGCGACCGGCACGGCGACCCGGCGGCGGCCGCACGTCGACGACCCCTGTCGGGCCGTCAGCAGGGGCCTGGACGGCGGCAGACCGGGCGAGATCTCCCGCCTGGCCGGCCGCGCACCGGCGAGCGGGCCGCAGCTCACCGAGCGGCTGTCGGCGCCGCTCGGCGCCGACCCGGAGCACGCCCGGGAGAGCATCACACCCCACCCGCCCGCGCCGCGCCACGCGCTGGACGGGACGGGGATCCGCACCGAACTCGGCTTCGCGCCCCGGCACTCGTTGGCCGACGGACTCGCCGAGACCATCGACTGGTACCGCCGTCACCGCTCGGGGTGGCGGGGGGACCAGCACGCACCACAGGAGGCAGTGCGATGAACGGCTGGTTGATCACTGGAGCGGGCGGCATGCTCGGCCGCGAACTGCGGGCCCGGCTGGCCGCGGCGTCCGTGCCCGCGCTTCCCCTCACCCACGCCGACCTGGACCTGACCGACACCGGGGCGGTGGCCCGCGCCATTCGGCGCACCCGGCCCGCGATCGTCGTCAACTGCGCGGCGTGGACGGACGTGGACGCGGCCGAGACCCGCGAGGCCGAGGCCCTGCGGGTCAACGGGGACGCGGTGCGCGGCCTGGCCCGCGCCTGCGCGGCGACCGGCTCGCGGCTGCTGCACGTCTCCTCCGACGCCGTCTTCCCCGGCCGGGCCAGCCACCCCTACGACGAGACCGCCCGGCCCGCGCCCCGCACCGCGTACGGGCGCACCCGACTGGCCGGCGAACGCGCCGTGCTGGAGGAGCTGCCGCGTACCGGGACCGTGGTGCGCACGGCGTGGCTGTACGGGGCGTACGGCCCCAACTACGTGCGTGCCATGGCCGCTTCGGCCACCTCGGGCGAGGGCACCCTGGCCGTCGCGCACGACCAGCACGGCCAGCCCACCTGGACCCGGGACGTGGCCGGCCGGCTGCTGGCACTGGGCCGGCTGCCCGCGTCGCAGACGACGGGCATCTTCCACGCCACCTGTGGGGGCCGCACCACCTGGTACGACCTGGCCCGCGAGGTGTTCCGGCTGTGCGGGGCCGATCCGGACCGGGTGCTGCCGGTGGACGGGGCCAGCCTGGGTGCGGTGGTGCCACGCCCGGCGTGGAGCGTGCTCGGTCACGACCGGTGGGAGGAGTCGGGGTTGACGCCGCCCCGGCACTGGCGCGAGGCGCTGGCGGTGGGCTTGCGCTCGGTCACCTCGGACGGCCCCGCCGGCCGGCGCCGTCCCCTCGCGCGCCGCCCGCTGCCGTCCGGGGCGCGGACCACGGCGCTGGCCGCTCGCGAGCCCGTCCGCGCGCTGAGCGGCTGACCCACGCCGCCGGCCCGACCGGCGTACGCGACGGCCAGGGGCCTCGCGCGGTGCGCGAGGCCCCTCCGTGTGGCGCGCCGTACGCGCGGGCTCGGCGCTACCTCCCGCTGATCGGTGACGGCTGCTCCTCGTCCTCGGCGGTGGCGCCGGAGCCGGGGGCGATCTGGAGCTCGAAGTCGCCCGCGTACCGCTCGTGTCCGGCGATGACGGCCATCTCCACGGCCTCCTCGCCCATCTCGCCGCGCACGATCAGCGGGTCGCGGCGCAGGTCCCGCATGAGCGCGACGCACATGCCCACCATGACCAGCACGAAGGGCGCGGCCACCAGGATGGTGAGGTTCTGCAGGCCGGTCAGTACGTCCGCGCCGCCCTCGCCGACCATCAACATGATGGCCGCCACGGCGCCGGTCACCACGCCCCAGAAGATGACGACCAGTCGGGTGGGTTCGAAGGAGCCCCGCTGCGAGAGCGTGCCCATCACGATGGAGGCGGCGTCGGCACCGGAGACAAAGAAGATGCCGACCAGGATCATCACCAGGATGCTGGTGACCGTCGCGATCGGGTACTGCTCCAGCACCTCGAACAGCCGGCCCTCGGGCGAGGAGTCGGAGCCGAGCTTGTCGGCCGCCTGCAACTTCATCGCGGAACTGCCGAAGATGGCGAACCAGAGCAGGGAGACGGTGCTGGGCACCAGGATCACGCCGCCGACGAACTGCCGGATGGTGCGGCCCCGGCTGATGCGGGCGATGAACATGCCGACGAACGGTGTCCAGGAGATCCACCACGCCCAGTAGAAGACCGTCCACGAGCCGAGCCAGTCGGCGACGGACTGCCCGCCGGTCGCCTCGGTACGGCCCGCCAGCTGCGGCAGGTCGCCCAGGTAGGCGCCCAGGGAGGTGGGCAGCATGTCCAGGATGACGATGGTGGGGCCGGCCACGAAGACGAAGACGGCCAGCGCCAGCGCCAGCACCATGTTGATGTTGGACAGCCACTGGATGCCCTTGGCGATGCCGGAGACCGCCGAGGCGATGAAGGCGACGGTGAGGACCGCGATGATGGCCACGAGCAGCCCGGTGCTCACGTCGTCCATCCAGTCCAGCTTCTTCATCCCGCTGCCGATCTGCACGGCGCCCAGGCCCAGCGAGGCGGCGGAGCCGAAGAGCGTGGCGAAGATGGCCAGGATGTCGATGACGCGGCCCGGCGTACCGCCCGCGTGGCGCTTGCCGATCAGCGGGGTGAACACGGCACTGATGGTCTGCCGGCGCCCACGTCGGAAGGTGCTGTACGCGATGGCCAGGCCGACGACCGCGTAGATGGCCCACGGGTGCAGCGTCCAGTGGAAGAGCGTGGTGGCCATCGCGGTCTGCATGGCCTCGGCGTCACCGTCGGGGTTGGTGCCCGGCGGCGGCTTGATGAAGTGCGACATCGGCTCGCTGACGCCGTAGAACATCAGGCCGATGCCCATGCCGGCGCTGAACATCATGGCCACCCAGGAGACCGTGCGGAACTCCGGCTCCTCCCCCTCCCTGCCGAGGGTGATCTTGCCGTAGCGGCTCATCGCCAGCCACAGCGCGAAGACCACGAATCCGGAGGCGGCGAGCATGAACGCCCAACCGCCGTGGTGGATCAGGTCCGTCAGAAGTTCGGACGAGACGTCCTGGAGCGCGTCGGTGGCGATCGCGCCCCAGGTCACGAACGCGAGGGTGAGGACGGCCGTGACGCCGAAGACCACACGGTCGGTTCGTGGCGGCACGGTCCGCCGCGGACTGCCGGGCGCGTTCGCCGGCACCGTGGGCTCGCCCCGACCACCTTTCTCCTGTGAGTTCTCCGCCACGCGTCGACCTTCTTTCATGGAACAGGCAAGCAGTTCCCCTGCCCGCTACCCCCCAGGGCGCGACGCACTCCTGCCGATTCCGGGGGCGCTGGCCGCCGGGGGCGCGGGGGGGCGGGGGGGGGGGGGCGGCCCCCCCCCCCCCGGCGCGGGGGGGGGGGGGGGGGGTGGGGGCCGGGGGGGGCCGGGGGCCCCCCGCCCGGGGGCCCCCCCCCCCGGCCCCCCAGCGGTGGGTCCTGGGGGTGGCTAGCCGCCGAGCGGGCCCGGGGCCCCGCCGGCCGGCCGCCGGTCGATGGCGCCGGGCTCGGGGACCGAGGCGAGCGGGGTGCTGGCGCCGGGCGCCGGTGTGGTCGCCGGGCCCTCCACGAGCGCCGGGGCGCCGCCCACCAGCGGCAGTTCGGCGCTGGTACGGGTCAGGTCCAGGGTCAGTCGGGGCTGGCTGTTCGGGGCGCTGATCAGGCCCCGGTCGGTACCGGCGACGATCAGCGCGAGTCGGTGGCCGGCCTTGACGACATGGTCGCTGGCGGCCAGGTCGAGGGTGATGGTGTGGGCGCGGCCGGGGGTCAGCGGCCGGCCCACGTGGTCGTCGGCGTAGTTGCCGAGGTCGGCCCAGCCACGGCTGAAGATGGTGTAGTCCACACCTCGGGTGTCGGCCCTGGTGTCCAGGAAGCAGGCGCTGTCGCCCGGTCGGCTCTCGCCCCAGCAACTGCGGGTGGTGAGGTTGGAGATGCCCTCGCCGGCGCCGGTGTAGTTGCGGATGGTGTCGGGGCCCAGGTCCACCAGGACCGCCGACAGGTGGGCCGTACGCGTGCTGGGGGTCGCGGTGACCCGCACCTTCGCCGACCCGGACACGCGCAGGTCCTTCGCGAGCGGCCGGGTGGTGAAGGCGACCTTGGCGGCGGTGGACTGGTCGGCCCGCGCGGCCCAGTCGGCCTCGCTCTGGCGCGGGTCGTCGGTGAAGGTCTCGGTGCTGCCGGCCGTGGCGGGCTCGGTACCCAGGACGCCCACGCCCGGGGTCGTGCCCTTGCGGGGCAGCAGCGTGGTGGCCCGGGTGCCGGGCGCGGGCCAGGTCGCGTCGGTGGTCCAGCGGTCCACCTCGCGCTCGATGTCGGCCATCGGCTCGCGCTCCACGCCGTTGTCCACACCCAGCAGGTAGTGGTCGAACCAGCGGTGCACGGCGTCCACCCACTGGGCGCGGCGGATGTCGAACGGGTCGACGTGGCCGGCCTGGGACAGCCAGATCCTGCGCTCGACGCCGGCCGCGGCCAGCGCGTCCCACCACTGGCCCAGGTGCTTCATCCGCACGTTCAGGTCCTGCCCGCCGTGCACGGCGAAGACGCTGGCCTTGACCTTGCCCGCGTCCGGCACGTAGTCACGCTCGCTCCACAGCGCGGTCCAGTCGCCGCTGCGGGGCGCGCCGTTGACCAGTTCGCTCTTGACGGCACCGCAGCGGGCGGCGGCCTCGGGGCTCTCGATGCCACGGGCCAGCCCGTCGGGGCCACCGCTGTGGTAGGGAGCGCCCTTGGCGAAGTAGTAGTCGTACCAGGAGGAGATGGCACCGATCGGGACGATGGTCTTCAGGCCCGGTACGCCCGTGGCGGCGACGCCGTTGGCGACCGTGCCGTCGTAGCTCTTGCCGATCATCCCGGTGGCGCCGTTACTCCAGCTCGCGGTGGCCCTGGTGGTGCCGGTGCGGCTGGTGTACGCGGTGGCGTCGCCGTTCAGCCATCGCACGACGGCCGCCGCCGAGGTGATGTCGGAGGTGCCCCCGACGTCGACGCAGCCGTCGGAGCGGTTGGTGCCGGCGAGGTCCACCAGGACGGCGGCGTATCCGCGCGGCACGAAGTAGTTGTCGTAGTGCAGCGGGAACTGCACGGGCCGGCCCGCGCTGTCGTAGGTCTTCTTCTGCGGCTCGTTGCCGCGCCCGCAGCAGGAGTAGTAGGGGCTCGCGTCCATGACGACGGGCACCTGGCGGCCCTCGCGCGCGGCCTCGCTCGGGCGCACGATGTCGGCCGCGACGCGGTCGGTCCTGCCGTTGCGGTCCAGGTCGAGTCCGGTGTCCACCCACACGGACTCGCGGATCGCGTCGGCGTAGGAATAGATCGGCCGGCTCGCGCCGTCCCGGACCGTGCCCGCCTCCGCCCGGCTGCCGTGTGCGGCGGCCGGGGCGGCGAGGGAGGCCATCAGGGCGGTCACGACCGCCAGTATGAGTGTCGTCCACTGGATGCGGGTGCCCCGCGCGCGTTTTTGCACGGGCGGACGGTAGCGCGGGCGACCGCGCGGACAGAAGAGGGCGACGGGTCGGAACGCCCGCGTGTGACGGGAGTATTCCGGCGATGTGTGACAGGGGTGTCCTGCGTCTGGGGCATGTCGATCGCGTGACAGTGAGCGCCATGGACATGTCCTGACGGATGTGAAAAACATAAGGTCAAGCCAACCCAGCGATCACTCGTCCCGACCAGGACGGATCGTTTCTGCCTGACCGAGTTGGAGGACTCGTGCGCTACAGATTCCTCGCCCCGAGCGCGGCTGCCGCCTGCCTGCTGCTGGCGATCCCGGCGTCGGCCGCGCAGCCCACCCCGGGCGCCCCGGGCGTTGGCGACAGCTACTACCCGGAGAGCGGCAACGGCGGTTACGACGTCTCGCACTACGACCTGCGGCTGAAGTACCAGCCGAAGACGGACCTCCTTGAGGGCACCGCCACCCTGGTCACCACCGCCAAGCAGCACCTCTCGCGCTTCAACCTGGACTTCGGACTGCCCGTCAGCGAGGTGCGGGTGGGCGGCAAGAAGGCCGCGTTCACCACCGCCGGCAAGCACGAGCTGGTCATCACCCCGGCCTCGCCGCTCGCCAAGGGCCAGCAGACCTCGGTGGTCGTCCGTTACGCGGGCAAGCCCTCCGAGCTGGCCATCGACGGCTTCACCGCCTGGGCCCGCACGCCCGACGGCGGCGTCATCGCCCAGGAGCCCGAGGGCTCGGCGTGGTGGTTCCCGGGCAACGACCACCCGACCGACAAGGCGACGTACGACGTCTCGATCTCGGTGCCGGACGGCACGCAGGCCATCTCCAACGGCGTGCTGCTCTCGGAGTCCTCCAAGCTCGGCTGGACCCGCTACAACTGGCGCTCGGACAAGCCGCAGGCCACCTACCTGGCCACGCTCGCCATCGGCAAGTTCGACATCACCAAGGACACCACGGCCTCCGGCCTGCCGGTCATCAACGCCTTCAGCAAGGACCTGGGCGCCAACGACGGCGCGGCGCGCGCCAGCATCGAGCGCAGCACCGAGATCACCGAGTGGCTGGAGACGGTGTTCGGGGACTACCCGTTCAACTCGGTCGGTGGGTACGTGCCGAACGTGCCGGCCGGGTACGCGCTGGAGACCCAGACCCGCCCGTTCTACGGCAAGAAGGCCTTCGACCGGGGCAGCAACGTCTCGGTCGTGGTGCACGAGCTGGCGCACCAGTGGTACGGCGACAGCGTCTCCCTCAAGGACTGGAAGGACATCTGGGTCAACGAGGGCTTCGCCCGCTACAGCCAGTGGCTGTGGTCGGAGAAGGAGGGCGAGGGCACCGCGCGGGAGCTGGCTCAGTACGCCTACGACCAGCACCCGGCCGATGACCCGTTCTGGCAGGTCAAGCCGGGCGACCCGGGCCCGGACAACCAGTTCCACGGCGCGGTCTACGACCGGGGCGCCATCGCCCTGCAGGCGCTGCGCAACGAGATCGGCGACGACGCCTTCTTCACCATCCTCAAGGACTGGCCGACCGCCAACAAGTACGGCACCGCCTCGGTGAAGGACTTCGTCCACTTCGCCGAGAAGTCCTCGGGCAAGCCGCTGGCGCAGCTCTTCGACACCTGGCTCTACACCGACAGCAAGCCGGCCACCGGCGTCGCGTACGAGGCGGGCATCGCGCGCAAGGCCAAGGCGTCCTCGGCCTCCTCCTCGGCGCCGGCGACGCTGAAGCAGCCCAAGTCCTGGAAGCAGATCCAGGCCACCAACTCGGTGCACGACCACGGCGCGCGCGGTCACCGCGGCCACAGCGGTCACCAGCACTGACGCACGGCCCACGGCACGGCCGCCCGGCCTCGGGTCGGTCGGCCTCGGGTCGGTCGGCCTCGGGTCGGTCGGCCTCGGGCCCCGGGTGCGCCGGTGTGGCGAGTTCCCCTCGCCACACCGGCGCACCGGGCGCCGGGCTCACGCGCCGCCCCCCTGCCGGTCGCGCGTGGTCGCCGGGCGCCCCTTCGGCGGGGTCGGGGTGGCGGGCCGGGCGCGGCCCGCTCACGGGGTGGTGTCGTGCCACGGCTCGGGCGCGGCGGGGGTGGCCGACCGCTCGCGCGAGGGGGCCTCGAACCAGTCGTCCGCGTCCTGTCGGCTCAGCGCGAAGCAGACCGCGCCGGGCAGCAGCACCCCGAGGATCTGGAGGGGGTGGAGGGTCGAGGCGGACGCCGCGAACACGATGCCCAACGCCCCGAAGCACAGGGCGAGGACCTGGTAGGCGTAGACCACCTTGCACGCCACCAGCGCACGCCGGAAGAAGTACCCGCTGGCCACCAGCAGCACCCCGGCCAGCGCCCAGCCGAGGTAGGCCAGGAACCGCAGCGGCCCCTCGCCCTCCGTCTCCTGTCCGTGGTCGGCGCGCGAGTCGATCTCCGCGAGGACCAGCCAGCCGAGCAGGACGTTGGCCAGCACCTGGAGCCAGACCACGACCAGGCTGAAGATGACGGACGCGGGCATGGTGGTGCGCTCGGGCGGCGGGTCGGTGGGTGTCACGGGTGTCTCCCTCGGCCTGGTGGGGGGCGCCCGCGCAGTGTCACAGGCTCACGCGGGGACCGGTCCCGAGCTTCGCCACGGCCGTCACCGGCGCCCCGCCACCAACGGCCCCACCCGCCCCCGGCCCGGAAGCCCGATCGGTGTCGTGCCCGCGCCCGGGCTCAGCGCGCGCCCGTCGCCCGGACCGTCGCGCGGTAGGTGTAGCGCCGCTCCGGCTCGGGGCGCAGCTCCACCAGGGCCATGGGCTTGCGGTGCGGGTTGCCCTTGGCGTCGAAGGCGATCGGCCCGCTGAGTCCGGGCAGCGGCCCGCTCTGGCCGATCTGCAGGAGCATGTTGCGTACGCCGGCCGCGTCGACCTCGTCCGCGCCCCGGGGCCCGGCCGCGTCGCGGATCGCCGTGCCGAGGGCGAGTACCGAGTCGTGGCCCATCATCGCCTGGCCGCTGCGCAGTTCCCGGTCGCCGCCGAAGGCGAGGTCGTAGGCGTCGGCGAAGGCCGGGTAGGGGTTGGCGGCCCTCGTCGGGTAGACACGCGCGGCCCCCTCGGGGTGCGCGTAGGCCGTGTACAGCACCCGCAGCCCCTTGCTGGCGCGCCAGCGGGCCAGCACGTCGCCGCCGACCGCGTCGCTTCCGGTGACCGGCGGGTCGTAGAAGACGCCCAGCGCGCTGGAGCCGGAGAGCACGGTCAGCGGGCAGTCCCGGCCGGGCGAGGTCAGGGCCTCGACGAAGAGCTTGAGTTCGCGGCCACGGCCGGCGAAGTACACGGCGTCCAGCCGCCGTTCGGGGCGGCAGACGGTGTCGGCGATGTCGGCCAGGGTGTTGGCGGCCGACGGGCTGCCCGAGACGAACCGGTGGCCGTCGGGGGTTTCCAGGCGCAGGCGCGCCGCCTTCGCCGCGCGCGCGAAGTCCGCGCCCAGCGACTGGTTGTAGGTGTCGTCGCGCTTGATGTCCTTGACGACGTCGATCCGCGCGCCACGGGCCTGCCGCCCCCTGAGGTAGTCGGCGGCGACGGCGGTCTGGTCGGCGTTGGGCGAGGAGACCCGGAAGAACGTCGGGTCGGGGGTGGACAGGTCGTCCGCCGCGACGGTCGAGCCGACCATGGGGATCTCCGCCGCGCGCAGCGCGTCGACGGCCTGTTTGGTGGTGGCCACGCTCTGGCCGAAGCCGGCGACCGCGACCAGCCGGTGGTCACCGTCGCGGGCCAGCTCCACCAGTTGCTCCACCAGCGGTCGCCACTGCTCGCCGCCCTGCCCGCTGTTCGCCAGCAACAGCTTGATCTGCGGCGTACGGCCGTGCCCGCCGCCCCGGTTGAGCTCCACCTGGGCCAGGTAGGCGCCCTCGATGGCCTGTCGGGTCACCTCGGGCGAGCGGTCGCTGGGCGCGAAGGAGCCCGAGCGGCGCGTCATGGGCTCGGTGTAGGCGATGGACACCCAGTCCTCGCCGGACCTCGCCACCCGCTCGTTCTCCTCCCGGATCTTCGCGCTGACCTCGGCGAACTCCGCTCCGTAGACGTAGGAGCCGTCCGTGACGCCCACGCACTCCTGGCCGGGGCCGCGCTGGGTCACCCCCGGCGCGCAGCGGCGCTCGGAGGGCCACCAGCGCTCACCGGCCAGTGGCAGCGTCACCGCGAGGGCGGCGGCGCACACCACGGCCACCAGCGCCCACAGCCGCCAGCGCACCGGCGGGCGGGTCGGTACGAAACGTCGTGTGCCCGCGTCGCTCACCAGGGCTTCCCCTCGTACTGTGCCGCCTTGGCCAGCAGCACCGGATACCAGTCGGCGCTGTTGGTGTGCGCGGCCAGCGTGCGAAAGCGGGCGGCGATCTCGCCGTAGAGCTCGGCATACGGGTCGCCCAACGGGTTGCGGTAGGGGTCGCCGGCCCGGTCGGTGGCGGCCCCCGCGGGCGGCTCGGGGGCGATCCAGCTCGCCGCCAGCAGCCGGGTGACGGTGCGTAGCCTGCTGTCGATCTCCCCCTCGGCGAGGAAGGCGACCAGCTGCTCGTAGTGCTCCCAGGGCGGGCCCTCCAGGGCGCCGCCGGGCGTGCGCACCGGGGCCCGGCGCAGCCGGCACAGTTCGACGCACCACTCGTGCGGGGAGCCGCGCTCGAAGCGGTCGTTGAGGTAGGCCGCCGCGGCGGGCAGGTCGCCCAGGGCCAGCGCGTGGTAGGCGGCGGTACCGGGCGCCGCGCCCTCGACGGCGTGGGCGCGCAGCGCGGTGTGCGCCGCCTCCCAGCCGGTGGGCGCGGCGGCGGTGAGCGGGCCGGTGGCGGGCCCGGTGGCGACGGCGAGCTTGCGCAGCAGCAGGAAGCGGAGCATGGGGTGCGGGGTCTCGGTGCGGCCGTCGGTGTCCCGGTCGCCGGTGTCGATGTGCAGGGTGCTCAGCACGTCGGCGCAGAAGTCGTCGAAGTCCTTGTGTACGGCCTCGTCCGCCTCGCCCCACAGCGTCCGGGCCGTGCCGGCCTGGGCCAGGTCCGCCGCCGCCGAGGCCCGGGTCAGCACGCGGACCAGTTCCCGGCCGGCGCCGATCGGCAGCAGCCGCCCCAGGAGTTCGTCCACCAGCTCGCCGGTGGGCTCGAAGGCCCGTCGCAGCCGCTCCTCCCAGGTCAGCCGTCCGCCGTGGACGAGCAGGGCGTCCAGCACGCGGGCCGTGGCTGCTGGCTGACCGCGCGTCAGCTCGTACACCACCCAGCCGAGCCACTTGACGCCACTGTCGGCCTGCGGCGCCGGCACCTGGCGGCCGGCCACCCGCAGCACCTGCTCCGCCTGCTGTTCCACCTCGTGGCGGTGCAGGTCGCGCAGCTGTCCCACGCGCAGGCCACGGGCGACCCGTGGTGGCAGGAACTTCGGCTGGTCCGCGTCCCAGCGCCCCGGGTAGCCGCCGGGTTGCGGCGGCCCGCCCCAGGAGAAGGTCTTGAGGACGTCCGGGTAGCTGCCGGCGGCGGCCAGCACCACCAGCGGGTCGGTGGGCGGCGCGCTCTGCCGCGCCTCCAGGAGCAGCCGCAGGAACTCGTCCCCCAGCGGGCAGTCCACGTTGTCCAGGAGCACCAGGCAGCGGGTGGTGCGACGGCGGGCGCGGCGACCCTCGTAGGCCCGGCACAGGTCGTCCACGAACGCCTGGAAGAGCACGGCCTCGGCGCGCTTGCGCTCGCTCTCCTCCTGCGCCCCGTAGCGGCCGTTGAGGGCCAGCAGGAAGGTGCCGACCGGCTGCTGCGGGGAGCCGCGGCGCAGCCGGGCCAGCCGCCAGCGGGTGCGCAGCCGGGCCCAGCCGCCCTGCCACTCGGGCAGCAGCAGTAGCGCGGCGCGCACCAGGGCGGGGGCGCCGAGCGCGGCGGCTGCCTCGGCGAGCCGGCCCAGCACCTCGCCGCGGTCGGCCGGCGGGTGGGACAGGGCGCGCTCCATGTCGCGTACGGCGTTGCCGCGCGCCGTGCCGTCCACCTCGGTCGCCACGGCGATGGCCAGCAGCCCGAACGAGGGGAAGGCCAACGGGGGGAAGTCCCGCTTGCGGGCGTTGAGGTCGAAGGCCAGGGCGGCCAGCGCGTCGATGGGCTTGCCGCCGTCGCGGCCGAGCGCGGCCAGGTCGAGGCGGGCGACGGGGGCGCGTTCGGCCCAGTCGGCGAGGTGGCGCAGCAGGGTGGTCTTGCCGCTGCCGCGCGGGCCGAGTAGCAGCGTGGTCTCCAGCGCGGCGGTCGCGGTGCGGGTGACCCCGGACAGTCGGGTGGTGGCGCGGGGCAGGTGCAGTCCGCGCTCGACGTACTTCTCCACGGCCCGGTCGCGCTCGGACGCCCCGGCCCACTCCTGTCCCATCCCGACCCCCGTCGTCCTGATCGCGTGCCCCCGCGCGCGCCCGTCGTGCGCGCGCGTTCCCCATAAGAAAGCGGTAAACGGGGTGCGGCACAAGGATCTTGACGATGTTGAGGGTGGCGCGGGGGCGAACGGAGCGAGGCCGCGTGGCGGCCGGCGTCCTTCGGGCGGCCCGCGCGGCCGCGACGCCGGGCGGGGGCGCGGGCCCGGACGAGGGGGCGTCCCGGGCCCGCGTCGGACTCACTGGGGGGCGTCGGCCTCCCTGGCCGGGCCGGGCGCCCCGGCGCCCTCGGCCGCCTGGGCCGCGCTGATCTCGCGCACCCGGCCGCGCACCACGAACCAGCCCGCGACCAGCGAGGCGACGATGATCGGGGCCAGCATGACGGTGTCGCGCCCGACGCCGCCGTCGTACCACATCAGCACGATGACGCCGGCCAGGAAGCCGATGGTGACGATCTCGGTGAACGGTGAGAAGGGCAGTTGGAAGGCGGGTCGGGTGAGGTGGCCGGCCTCGGCGCGGCGGACGAAGACGATGTGGCAGAGCATGATCGAGGCCCAGGCGGCGATGATGCCGAGCGCGGCGATGTTGATCACGATCTCGAACGCCTTGTCCGGCACGACGAAGTTCAGGCCCACGCCGACCACGCACACCGCCGAGGTGAGCATGATGCCGCCGTAGGGCACCTGGTGGCGGTTCATCCGGCCGGTGAACCGGGGCGCGGAACCGGCCTTGGCCATCGAACGCAGGATGCGACCGGTGGAGTAGAGGCCGGAGTTGAGGCTGGACATGGCGGCCGTGAGGACCACCAGGTTCATCACGTGTCCGGCCGCCGGGACGCCGATCTTGGACAGGACGGTGACGAACGGGCTCTCGCCCGCGCTGTACCCGTCCCACGGCAGCAGCAGTGCCAGCAGCACGACCGAGCCCACGTAGAAGATCCCCACCCGCCACATGATGGAGTTGACCGCGCGCGGCACGACCTTCTCCGGCTCGGCCGTCTCGCCCGCGGTGACGCCGACCATCTCCACGGCGGAGTAGGCGAAGACCACGCCCTGGAGCACCACCACGACCGGCAGCAGGCCGGTCGGGAAGATGCCGCCGTTGTCGCCGATGAGGCTGAGGCCCGGCGTCTCGCCGCCCACCTCGTGCCGGGTGACCAGCAGGAAGATGCCGATGGCCATGAAGACGACCAGGGCCGCCACCTTGACGATCGCGAACCAGAACTCCAGCTCGCCGAAGATCTTCACCGAGACCAGGTTGATGGAGAGCACCACGGCGAGCGCGATCAGCGCCATGACCCACTGCGGGATGTCGCTGAACATGCTCCAGTAGTGCGTGTACAGCGCGATGGCCGTGATGTCCGCGATGCCGGTCGTGGACCAGTTCACGACGTACATCCAGCCCACCGCGTAGGCGCCCTTCTCGCCCAGGAACTCCCGCGCGTAGGAGACGAAGGAGCCGGAGGACGGCCGGTAGACCACCATCTCGCCCAGGGCGCGGACGACGAAGAACGCGAAGAGCCCGCACACCGCGTACGCGATGGCCAGCGCGGGCCCGGCGGACTCCAGACGCCCGCCGGCCCCGAGGAACAGGCCGGTGCCGATGGCGCCGCCGATCGCGATCATCTGGATGTGGCGCGCCTTGAGGTCCTTGCTGTACCCCGCGTCGCCGGCGTCGCGCAGCGCCCCCTCGGGCGGCGGCGGGGTCGCGTCCTGAACGGCTTCTTTGCCCACGAGTTACGTCTCTCGCCTTCGCATCGGAATGTCTGGAACGGGCCGCTGGTCGAGCGGCCCGCGGCAGTCTCACATTCCCGCTGCGGTGTTCACGTCATACCGTGGGTCATCTCACATCTCGTACATCCCCTCGATGACCTGCGCATACGTGGCGTGGATCACGTGCCGGCGCAGCTTGAGGGAGGGGGTCAGTTCGCCGGTCGCCGGTCCCCACTCGCGGCCCAGGAGGCGGTGGCGCTTGACCTGTTCGGTGCGGTTGAGCCGGCTGTTGGCGGCGGTCACCGCGCGCTCGACCTCGGCGCGCACCTCGGGATGGCGCGCCAGCGCCTCGCCCTCGGCGGTGACGCCCCGGCCCGCCGCCCAGGCCGCGGCGGCGTCCGGGTCCAGGACCAACAGCGCCACCAGGTAGGAGCGTCGGTCGCCGTACACCAGGGCCTGGCCGATCAGCGGGTGTTCCTTGAGCGTGTTCTCCACCAGCGCGGGCGAGACGTTCTTGCCCGTGGAGGTGATGATCAGCTCCTTCTTGCGGTCGGTGACGTACAGATAGCCGTCCGCGTCCAGGTGACCCACGTCGCCGGTGGCGAACCACCCGTCGGCGTCACCGAGTCGTGCCACCGAGCCGTCCGCGCGGAGGTAGCCGCACACCACCTCGCCGCGCACCTCGATCTCGCCGTCGGGGGCGGTACGCACCTCGACACAGTCGATCGGGCTGCCGACCGAGCCGAGCCGGAACCCCGCGTGGTGGTTGAGCGTGCACACGCCGGTGGCCTCCGACATGCCCCACACGTCCAGGATGACCACCCCGAGCCCGGCCCAGAACCGCACCACGTCCTGCGGCATCGGCGCCGCCGCGCTGATGGCCCACGCCAACCGGTCGAAGCCCATGACGGCCAACAGCGGCTCCAGCACCTCCCGCTTGACCTGGTCGTACGCGGCGGCCAGCGCCGGCTCGGGCTCCTGGCCGCGCTCGCGGGCCGCCACCCAGGCGCGCGCCGTCTCGCCCGCCGCGTGGACGGCCGCCCGCCGCTCGGCGGGCAGCGCGGCGAGCGCGCCGCGCGCGGCCACGGTGAGCTTCTCCCACACCCGTGGCACCCCGAAGAACTCCTCGGGCCGCACCTCGCGCACGGCGCCCGCCACCTCGGCGGGGTCGGCGCAGAAGTAGACGTGTGAGACGCGCAGCAGCGGCATGTACAGGCCCAGCATGCGCTCGGCGATGTGTGCGAAGGGCAGGTAGCAGATGTGCGCCCCGTGCGCGGCGACACCGAGCTTGCGGTCCAGCGCGGCGCCGCTGACCACCACCTGCCGGTGGGTGGTCACCACCCCCTTGGGCTCACCGCTGGTGCCCGAGGTGTACACGACGGTCGCCGGGTCGTCCGGCCGGCCCTGCCGCCACCACCCCTCGAACCGGGGGGAGTCGAACCGGCGCGCCCCCTCGGCCACCACATCGGCGTACGACGTGAACGGGGCGGGGCGCGGGGCGGGTGGGGCCGGGGCGGTGGTCACGGCCGACCCGGCGGGCGCGGGGGCTCCATCGGCCGACGCCGGCGCGGCGGGTGGGATGGCGGCGGCCGGCGGGGGCTCCGCGCCGGCCGACGGCGGGTCCACGACCACCAGGCGCTCCAGGCGCCCCACCCGCGCGTCGAGCAGCGGCCCCCAGCGCGCGAGCTCCCCCGCGCCGTCGACGATCGCCAGCCGGGCACCGCTGTGCCGCGCGATGTGCGCGATCTGCTCGGGCGCGGCCGTGCCGTACACCGAGACCGGCACCGCGCCCAGGTGCACCAGGGCCTGGTCGCTGAGCCAGTGCTCGGGCCGGTTGGACATCATCAGCAGCACTCGCTCCCCGCGCCGTACGCCGAGCGCGGCCAGTCCCGTGGCCAGTTCGGCCACCCGCTCGCGGGCCCGGGCCCAGGTCATCGAGGTCCAGCCGCCGCCGGGCGCGCGCCACGACAGGGCGGGCAGGTGCCCGAACTCCCTGGCGTTGCGCCACATCAGGGCGGGCAGTGTGGGGTCGCCGGGCGGGTCCGAGAGGTGCGAGGTCAGGGCCAAGGCCGCCTCCTGGTGGAGTGGGTGCCGGACGGACTGCGCGGAGGGAAGGTTTCACAGGAGCGGTGCGACAGCAATACTGTTGAACTCAGATGTACCCGTGCCGCGTGCGCGCAAGGCCACGATCGGCCACCTCGCGGCACCTCAGTGGCCCAGAGAGCGAGGCGCAGCCGATGACCCAGCCCCTGACCACGGACGCCAGCGAGCCCGAAGGGCGCCGCCGGACCAGCGCCGCCGGAGACGACCGCGCGCCCGACGCGTCCGGGGGCGACGGTGCGCCCGGGGCGACGGCCGCCGGCGGCGCCGGCTCCGCCCGGCTCGGGCTCACCGTCGACGAACTGGCGGCGCGGGCCGGGGTCACGGTCCGCACGGTGCGCTTCTACGGCACCCGGGGGCTGCTGCCGCCCCCGCACATCGGGCCGCGCCGGGTGGGCCGGTACGGGCCCGAGCACCTCTCGCGGCTGGCCCTGATCGAGGAACTCCAGCACCAGGGCATGACGCTGGCGGCCATCGAGCGCTACCTCCAGCAGTTGCCCGCCGACATCAGCGCCCACGACCTGGCGATACACCGCGCGCTGGTGGCCTCCTGGACCCCGGACGTGGCCGAGGAGGCCGGGCGTGAACTGCTGGAGCGGCGCGCCGGGCGGCCCCTGGCGGAAGGGGACATCGACCGGCTGGCCGCCATGGACGTGCTGGAACGCACCGCCGACCCCGACGTCTTCCGGGTGGACCCGGCGATCCTGCACCTGGGCGTGCGGCTGTTGGACGTGCCCATCGCGTTGGAGACCGTGTTGGCGGCCCGCACGGTGGTCCTGGACCACGCCCGTGCGGCGGCGCGCGAGCTGAGCCGGTTGTTCCGGGACGAGGTCTGGGACCCCTATCGCGAGCGGGAGGCGGACCCGGCGCAGGTGGCCGCGATGCGGTCGCTGTCGGCGCACATGCAGCCCATGGTGGTCCAGGCCCTGGTCACCGCGTTCCAGCGGTCCCTGCGCGAGGAGTTGCGCGCGGGGCACGGCGCGGCGGAGCCGGGGCCCGGCGCCCGAGAGGCCGCCCCCGCGCCCGAGGGCGCCCCCGCCACCGGGCGGCCCGCCGCCCCGCGCTGAGGCGGTGGGCGGGGCGCCCGGTGGGCGGGCTGGCGGGCCGGTGACGCGCTACGCGTCGGTGAAGCGCTCGCCGCGCTCCGCCGTGTCCACCAGCAGGGCCGGCGGGGCGAAGCGTTCGCCGTAGGCGGCCTGGAGGGCGCGGGCACGGGCTACGAAGCCGGGCAGACCGCCCTCGTAGCCGTTGACGTACTGGAGGACGCCGCCGGTCCAGGCGGGGAAGCCGATCCCCAGGATGGAGCCGATGTTCGCGTCGGCCACCGAGGTCAGTACGCCTTCCTCGACGCAGCGCACGGTCTCCAGCGCCTCGGCGAACAGCATGCGCTCCTTGAGGTCCTCGAAGGGGATCTCGGGCGCGCCGTCGGCGGGGCCGAAGTGCTCGCGCAGGCCTGGCCACAGGCCCGCGCGCTTGCCGTCGACGTAGTCGTAGAACCCGGCACCGCCGCTGCGGCCGGGGCGCTCGAACTCCACCACCATCCGGTCGATGACCGCCTCGGCGGGGTGCGGCTGCCACACCCCGCCCGCCTCCTCGACGGCCCGCCGGGTCTCCTCGCGAATCCTGCGCGGCAGCGTCAGGGTCAGCTCGTCCATCAGGGACAGCACCTTGGCCGGGTAGCCGGCCTGGCCCGCGGCCTGTTCGACGGTGGCCGCGGGGACGCCCTCGGCGAGCATCGCCACGCCCTCGTTGATGAAGTGGCCGATGACGCGCGAGGTGAAGAAGCCACGCGAGTCGTTGACCACGATCGGGGTCTTCTGGATCTGCCGGACCAGGTCGAAGGCGCGGGCCAGGGCCCGGTCGCCGGTCTCGGCGCCCCGGACGATCTCCACCAGCGGCATCTTGTCCACCGGGGAGAAGAAGTGCAGGCCGACGAAGTCGGCGGGGCGCGAGACGCCCTCGGCGAGCAGGGTGATGGGCAGCGTGGAGGTGTTGGAGCACAGCAGCGCGTCCGGCGCGAGGACGGACTCGATCTCCTGGAAGACCTTGTGCTTGAGCGCGGTGTCCTCGAAGACGGCCTCGATCACCGCGTCGCAGCCGGCCAGGTCCCCGAGGTCGGCGGTCGGGGTGATGCGCGCCAGCAGCGCGTCCGCCTTCTCCTGGGTGGTGCGCCCGCGCCCGACGGCCTTGGCGCACAGCTTCTCGGAGTAGCCCCTGCCCCGGTCGGCCGCCTCCTGGCTGACGTCCTTGAGGACGACGTCGATGCCCGCCTTGGCGCACGCGTAGGCGATGCCGGCGCCCATCATGCCGGCGCCGAGCACCGCGACCTTGCGGACGGTGTGCCGCTCGCTGTCGCCGGGTCGGTTGGCGCCGGAGTTGACGGCCTGGAGGTCGAAGAAGAACGCCTGGGTCATGTTCTTGGCGATCTGGCCGGTGACCAGCTCGGTGAAGTACCGGGCCTCGATGGTCTGCGCGGTCTCGAAGTCCACCTGGGCGCCCTCGACGGCGGCGGCCATGATGTTGCGCGGGGCCGGGTAGGGGGCGCCGTTCAGCTGCTTGCGCAGGTTGGCCGGGTAGGCGGGGAGGTTGGCGGCGAACTTGGGGTGGGCCGGGGTGCCGCCGGGGATCTTGTAGCCGTCGGTGTCCCAGGGCTGGCGGGACTCGGGGTGCGCGTCGATGAACGCCCGCGCCTTGGCGAGCAGTTCGTCCCGGTCGGTGGCCACCTCGTGGACCAGGCCGGCCTCCAGCGCGCGGGCCGGGCTGTACTGGGTGCCCTGGAGCAGCACCTTGAGCAGCGCGTCGGTGATGCCGAGCAGACGCACCGAGCGCACCACGCCGCCACCGCCGGGCAGCAGGCCCAGGGTGACCTCGGGCAGTCCGATCTTGCTGCCGGGGGCCGTCAGCGCGACCCGGTGGTGGCAGGCCAGGGCGATCTCGTAACCGCCGCCGAGCGCCGCGCCGTTGATGGCCGCCACGACCGGCTTGCCGAGGGTCTCGATGCGGCGCAGGTCGCGCTTGAGTTCGCGGCCGGCGTCGAAGACCCGCTGGGCGTCCTCGGGGGTGACGGCGATCAGCTCGCGCAGGTCGCCGCCGGCGAAGAAGGTCTTCTTGGCCGAGGTGACGATGACGCCACGGACGGAGTCGCGCTCGGCCTCAAGGCGGTCGGCGACGGCGGCCAGCGACGTCTTGAAGGCGGCGTTCATGGTGTTGGCCGACTGGTCCGGGTCGTCCAGGACGAGGGTGACCACGCCCGTGTCGTCCTGCTCCCAGCGGATGGTGGTGGGCTCGGTGCTCATCTGTCTGTCTCCGTATGAGGGGTGGCGGCGGGCGGTCAGAGGCGCTCGACGACGGTGGCGATGCCCATGCCACCGCCCACGCACAGCGTGACCAGGCCGTACCGCTGGTCGCGCCGTTCCAGTTCGTCGACGACGGTGCCCAGGAGGATGGCGCCGGTGGCGCCGAGCGGGTGGCCCATGGCGATGGCCCCGCCGTTGACGTTGACCTTGTCGAGGCTGATGCCCATGTCCTTGACGTAGCGCAGCACGACCGCGGCGAACGCCTCGTTGATCTCGAAGAGGTCGATGTCGTCGACCGTCAGACCGGCCTTGGCCAGGGCCTTGCGGGAGGCGGGGGCGGGCCCGGTGAGCATGATCGTCGGGTCGGAGCCGGAGACGGCCCCGGCGACGATACGGGCGCGCGGCGTGAGCCCGTACCGCTCCCCCACCTCGCCGCTGCCGATGGCCACCAGCGCCGAGCCGTCCACGATGCCCGAGGAGTTGCCCGCGTGGTGGACGTGGTCGATGCGCTCGACCCAGTGGTACTTCTGGAGCGCCACCGCGTCGAAGCCGCCCATGTCGCCGATGGCGGCGAAGGAGGGCTTGAGGCCGGCCAGCGTCTCGGGGGTGGTGCCGGGGCGCATGTGCTCGTCGTGGTCCAGGACGACCAGGCCGTTGCGGTCGCGGACGGGGACGACGGAGCGCTCGAAGCGGCCGTCCTTCCACGCCTCGGCGGCCCGCTCCTGGGAGAGCGCGGCGTAGGAGTCCACGTCGTGCCGGCTGAAGCCCTCCACGGTGGCGATCAGGTCGGCGCTGATGCCCTGCGGGACGAAGCCGGTCTCCAGGTTGGTCATCGGGTCGGCGAACCAGGCGCCGCCGTCGGAGCCCATCGGCACCCGCGACATCGACTCGACGCCGCCGGCCAGGACCAGGTCCTCCCAGCCGGAGCGGACCTTGGCCGCGGCCATGTTGACCGCTTCCAGGCCCGAGGCACAGAAGCGGTTCTCCTGGACGCCGGCGACGGTGTCGGGCAGACCGGCGGCGATGGCCGCCACCTTGGCGATGTCCGAGCCCTGGTCGCCGAGGGGGCCGACGACGCCGAGGACGATGTCGTCGATGGCCGCCGGGTCCAGGTCGGGCAGCCGGCGGCGCAGTTCGTGGATGAGGCCGGTCACCAGGTCGATGGGCTTGGTGCCGTGCAGGGAGCCGTTGGCCTTCCCGCGCCCGCGCGGGGTGCGGATCGCGTCGTACACGTACGCTTCTGTGCTCACGTCGGATGCCTTTCGGGGAGAGCGGTACGGGGTGTGCCACCGGAGTCGGCGCGTCCGCGCTCGCCGGGGGCGGAGGGTCAGGAGAGCAGGGACCGGCCGATGATCTCCTTCATGATCTCGGTGGTGCCGCCGTAGATCGTCTGGATACGGCCGTCGGTGAACGCTCGGGCGATGGGGTACTCGGCCATGTAGCCGTAGCCGCCGTAGAGCTGGAGGCAGCGGTCGGTGACCCGCTTCTGGAGTTCGCTCGCCCACCACTTGGCCATCGAGGCGTGCGCGGCGTCCAGCTCCCCGGCGTCGTGGTCCACGATGCAGCGGTCCACGAAGCTGCGGGTGACGGCGCACTCGGTGGCCATCTCGGCGATCTCGAAGCGCACGTGTTGGAGTCGGGCCAGCGGCCGGCCGAACGCCTCGCGCTCCCTGACGTAGGCCGTCGTCATCTCCAGGACGTGCTCGGCACCGGCGATGGAGGCGACCGCGATGTTCAGCCGCTCCTGGGCGAGGTTGGTCATCAGATGGCCGAAGGCGCCGTTCAGCTCGCCCAGCAGGTTCTCCTTGGGCACGGCCACGTCGTTGAAGAAGAGTTCGGCGGTGTCCTGGGACTTCTGGCCGATCTTGGCGAGATTGCGCCCGCGTTCGAAGCCGGCCGTGCCGCGCTCGACCACCAACAGGCTCAGCCCGCGCGCGCCGCCCTCGGGAGTGGTCCTGGCGACGACGATGACCAGGTCGGCCAGGATGCCGTTGGAGATGAACGTCTTGGAGCCGTTCAGCAGCCAGTGGTCGCCCCGGTCCTCGGCGGTCGTACGGATGCCCTGGAGGTCGGAGCCGGCACCCGGTTCGGTCATGGCGATGGCCGTGATGATCTCGCCGCTGCAAAAGCCCGGCAGCCAGCGATGCTTTTGCTCGTCGGTGCCCAACGAGGTCAGGTACGGGCCGATGATGTCGTTGTGCAGACCGAGCGCGAGCCCCGGGGCGGCGGCGCGGGTGAACTCCTCGGCGAGCACGGCGCTGTAGCGGAAGTCCGTGGTGCCGCCGCCCCCGAACTCCTCGGGCACCGCGAAGCCGAGCAGCCCCTGCCGGCCGGCCGCCAGCCAGGCCTCGCGGTCCACGATGCCGTTCTCCTCCCACCGCTCGTAGTGCGGCAGCACCTCCTTGGCCAGAAAGGCCCGTACGGTCTCGCGGAACGCCTCGTGTTCCGGGGCGAAGATCTGGCGCTTCACGGGTGTCTCCTCGGGTGCTGCCGTCCGGGCGGGCTGGGGAGCGGGGGCCGCTGGCGGGCGCGGCGCGGCGTGGCCGCCCGGTGGGGGCGGCCGGGTGGTCACGGGTCGGGGGTGGGGGCGGCGCTTTCTCGCGGCAGGCCCCAGTCGGCGGCGACCTCGGCGGTGTGCGCGCCCGGCAGGGCCGGTGGCCGGCGCACGCTGCCGGGGGTCGCGGAGAAACGGGGCGCGGGCGCGGGCTGGACGATGCCGGCGTGCTCGGTGAAGGTGCCGCGCGCGGCCAGGTGCGGGTGCGCGGGGGCCTCGCGCAGCGAGAGGACGGGCGCGACACAGGCGTCCGAGGGTGCGAAGACCTCGGTCCACTCGGCGCGGGTACGGGTCCGGAAGCGGGCCGCGACCAGCTCGCGCAGCTCGCCCCAGCGGGCCGTCTCGCCCTGCTCGGGGGCCTGGTCCGCGATGCCGAGCAGGGTGGTGAACTCGGCGTAGAACCGTGGCTCCAGGGCGCCGACGGCCATGTGCTCGCCGTCGGAGGTCGCGTACACGCCGTAGAACGGGCAGCCCCCGTCGAGCAGGTTGGCGCCCCGGCGGTCCTGCCACGCGCCGGCCGCGAGCATGCCGTGGATCATCGAGGACAGGTGGGCGGTGCCGTCCACGATCGCCGCGTCCACGACCTGTCCGGCGCCGCCGGGACTCCGGGCGTGCTGGAGGGCCGCGAGGACGCCGATGACCAGGTAGAGCGAGCCGCCCGCGTAGTCGCCGACGAGGTTGGCGGGGATGGCCGGTGGCTGGTCGGGAGGGCCGATCATGCCCAGGACGCCGGTGATGGCGATGTAGCCGATGTCGTGCCCGGCGCGCTGCGCCAGCGGCCCCTCCTGGCCCCAGCCGGTCATCCGGCCGTAGACCAGCGCCGGGTTGCGGGCCAGACAGGCGTCGGGGCCGACGCCGAGCCGTTCGGCGACGCCGGGGCGCAGGCCCTCGATGAGGACGTCGGCGCGCTCGACGAGGTCGAGCACGGTCCGCGGGCCGTGCTCGGACTTCAGGTCCACGGTCACCGAGCGCTTGTTGCGGTTGGTGATGTCGTGGGCCGGGTCGATGCCGAGGCCGGCGGCGGCCGGCCGGTCCACGCGCACGACGTCGGCGCCGAGGTCGGCGAGCACCATCGCCGCGTACGGACCGGGGCCGATGCCTGCCAGTTCCACGACCCGCACCCCGGTGAGCGGACCGTGTGGTGTCGCCGTCATCCGGCCCCCACGTCGTCATGACAATTTCGCTGTAACACCGCCGATGCTAAGAACACGTTCCAGTTTCCACAAGCCCCTTCGGCTAGCGGCCTCCCCCGCTCGGGCCGGGCGCGCCCCGAGGCAAGACCCCTACGCCCCAGGCCCGTTGAGCCGTTCGGGTCCGCCCCGCGCGACGCGGGCGGGGCGGAGTGGGTGGGGCGGGGGCGTGGGGTGGGGTGGGGCGCCGGGTGTGGGCCGGGGTGCGGGGTGGGGTGAGGTGGGGTGGGGCGCCGGGGCCGGCCGCCGGGTGCGGGCCGGGGTGCGGGCGGCGTGGGCGCGGCCCCGGGTGGGAGGACGCCAGCCGCCTCCGCCGTTACGGCCCACGCGGCCGGCCCGGCGCTCCCCCGGCGTCGCTCCTGTGCGCCGGCCGGCCGGACGCACCGCGCCACGGGGGACCCGCCCGCCCGGCCCGGCGTACCCCGCTGGCTCAGCTCGCCGCGGAACCCGGCGCGTCCGGGGAACCCGCCCCACCCGACACACCCTGCCGGTCCGGCGCACCCGGCGGGCGCGGCACGTCGGGCGAGCGCAGCGCCTCGGGCGTACGGGGCGTGCCCGGCGCGTCCTCGGGGTCGGGGGCCGGGCCGGAGCCGGGGGCGCGTCGGGCGAGTTCGTCGGCCAGGGCGTGCAGGCGGAGCGTGCCGCTCCCGCTGGCGTACAGGGCCGTGCCCGCGACGGACAGCGGCACCGAGGCCGCGAGCAGCGACATCAGCTTGGGCCAGGGGCGTTCGGAGGCGCAGTCCCCACTGTTCGCCGTGCGGTCGGCGAAGGCCGGCGCGTCGCAGGAGCCGTTGCGCTCGGTCTCGTAGGGCGTGCACAGCAGCACGGCCAGGAACGTCCAGGCCAGCCCCGCCAGGATCAGGAGCATCACCCCGGAGTCCCGGTAGTTGCGGGCGCGCTGGGCGGACGGTATGCCACTCGGCATCGGTTTCGCCACCTTCTCGTTCGGAGATCATCGACTGAACGGGGCGCATTCTCCCTGGTCAGGCAAGTCGCTCCGGCGTCGGCCGATCACGGTCCGGCCGCTGGCCCCGCGCCGGACGCCGCCGTGAGGTCGATGCCCCAGGTGTCGCGCAGCAGCGCGTGGCCGCTGTCGGTGGCGCTCAGCCCGCGGCCGGAGCGGTGGCGCACCACCCAGCCGGCCGAGAGGAACCGCCGGCCGACCGCGGCCCCCAGCGCGCCGGCCAGGTGCGTGCGGCGCTCCGTCCAGTCCAGGCAGGCCCGGGTGGTGGGGCGGCGGGCCCGGATCGCGCCGTCGACGTCCACGCCGAGGGCGCGCAGCCCCTCGGCGCCGGTGTCGGTGAGGGTGAGCGTCGCGCGGTCGGTCAACCACCCCAGGCCGCTCCAGGCGTCGGTCAGGGTGACGCCGAGGCGTCCGGCGAGGTGGTCGTAGCAGAACCGCGCCGTGGCCAGGTTCCGCGCCTGGCGGCTGTGCCGGTATCCGGAGCCGGGCGCGGGGTCGGCGAGGACGCCGAGCGCTTCGAGGGCGGTGGCGATCCACGGGCCGGCGAGCGTGTAGTAGCGGCGGCGGCCTTGCGCCTCGCGGGTGACCAGGCCGGCGGCGACGAGCACGGTCAGGTGTTCCGACGCGGTCGAGGCGCTGACCCCGGCGGCGCGGGCGAGCTCGCCGGCCGGCCGGCCGGCGGGCGCCGTCCATCAGCAGGTTCAGCATCGCCGAGCGCGCGGGGGCCGCGAGCGCCCTGCCCACGCCGGTGAAGTCCCGGTCTCCGCTCATGGGCCCGACGATACGACAGTGACGCTTCGGCCAGCGCCGAAGCGTCCGGGACCTACGGTGCGCCCATGACGACCCACACCTACCGTGCCCACCTGCACTGGGACGGCTCCACGGGGGCCGGCGTGCGCGGCTACTCGCGCGAGCACACCGCCCACGCCCCGCCGGCGCTGGCCCCGCTCACCCTGAGCGCGGACCCGGCCTTCCGTGGCGACCCCGACCGGCTCAACCCCGAGCAGCTGGTGGTCATGGCCGCCTCCTCGTGCCAGCTGCTGTCCTTCCTCGGCGCCGCCGCCCGCGCCGGGGTGACGGTGCTCGGCTACGACGACGAGGCCACCAGCCGGCTCGACCTGAGCGCCGAGCCGGCCCGACTGACCGCCGTCCACCTGCGCGTGCGCGTCCACGTCGCCGCCGGAACGGACCCGGCCCGGGTCCGCGAGATCGCGGAGCGGGCCCACGAGGGGTGTTACGTGGCCAACAGCCTGGCGGTCCCCGTCGAGGTCGAGACCACCGTGGTGACCTCGTGAACACCCACCGGTTCGACCGTGAGGCGGCCCCGCCTCACCGGCCCGGGTCCGACGTCCGCGGCGAACCGCCGCCCGCGCCTGCCTCGAAGGGGGCCGGCGCGACAGCACATCAGGAGGAACCGCACCGTCCTGGCCCAGCGGGGCCGGATCCTCTGACCGGGAAGGTCGTCGCCCCAGCGATGACGTACGCCTGTCGCGCTGCCGAGCCCCGCTGTGAGGGGAGCTGAGACCCTCATTCGGGAGCGGCAGGCGCGGCGGGCGGCCGATGCGGCGCCGGGGCAGCCGTTTCAGGACGCCCGCCACATCGGTGGGTTGCGCATGGGGATGCGGCGAGCGGGCGGGTGTTCGGTGGATGGTTCACGATGATGAGAAGGCTCGACAGGGCCTGCGCCGCTGGGCCGAGGCCCTCTCACCGCCGCCTTGACCGGGAGGAACCGGCCGCGCCTCCGGACGCGTACGGCACCGCCGCCGGACGCGTCCGAGTCGGCCCGCGTCACGGCGGGCGGCTGGGCCCGTAGCCTCCCGCGGTGCCGTACGCACCACGTCGCGCCGCCGCGGCGAGCTCAGCGAACGGCGTCGGTCGCCCGTCTTCGACCCCACCCGGCCGCCGACGGTCCAGGAGCGGGAGACGGGGACGGCGTGGTGGAGTTCGCTGTCGCGTCGGCGGCGGGCACGCGGGAACTCGTAGCGTTTCGTGCGGGCGAAGGCGTGCTCGACACGGGCCCCGACCTGGCGGTGCTCGGCGTTGTCCACCTCCTCCCCGGGCAGCCGGTCCGGCCGGGGCGGTTGGGTCACGCCCTAGTCAGCCGCCGTCCGTCCGCTCACCTCGCCCGGCTCGGGCGGTCTCGCCGGGTGCGTCGGCTCGGCGGGCACCAGGTGGTCCGCGGGGCCGTGCGGGTCGGTCAGCCGGGCCAGTCTGCGCGGTACGTCGGCGCCGACGAGCACGATCACCACCAGGGTCAGCCCGAACGTCAGCACGGCCAGCGCCCGCCCCAGCGGCATCCCCTCGGCCAGGTGGGCGCCGAGTACGGGGGCGACCGCGCCGCCGAGCGCGCCGACGTTGTAGACGAAGCCGAGCGAGGCGGCGCGGTTGCCGGTCGGGAAGTGGCTGGCGATGTACTTGGGCAGGATGCCGGAGATGCCCTGACTGAGGGCGAGCAGCCCAAAGAGCAGCACACCGAGCGCGACCAGGCTCTCCTCGACGGCGAAGACGGGGAAGACGAAGGCCAACGAGCAGGTCAGGGTCCAGGCGTAGGCGCGGCGGGTGCCCACCCGGTCGCCGACGAAGCCGGCGAGCCAGCAGCCGCACATGGTGCCGAAGCCGGCGTAGAACATGACGTCGCCGACCTGGCCGGGCGAGTAGCCCATCTCGGTCTTGAGGTAGGTGGGCAACAGCGCCTGGATGGGCCAGCTGTAGAGGAAGGCGCAGAAAACGGTGACCATCAGGGAGACGTACAGGACCCAGTGTCGTCGGCCGCCCACCTGGACCGCGAAGGCGATCAGACAGCCGGCGGCCAGGATCGCCAGCGGCCACACCAGGCCCGTGCCCAGTGGGGTGAACACGCAGAACAGCGCGGTGCTGGCGGCCAGCGTGAGCAGCGAGTTCAGCCAGCGCGGTCCGGGCCGGGCGAACAGCGGCGCGAACGGGTTGGGGCGCGGGCCGGCGACGGCGACCTCCGCGCTCCAGTCCCGCGCCTCGGGCAGCGCGCGGCGTACCCACAGGGCGACCAGGACGGGCAGCACGCCGATCCAGAACATCCAGCGCCAGCCCCAGTGCGGCACCACCCACTCGTACAGCTTCGAGGCGAGGATGGTGCCGCCCGCGTAGCCGGAGATCAGGAAGCCGGAGGCGCGGTTGCGCAGCCGTGGGGGCCAGCTCTCCAGGACGTAGGTGGCGCTCGCGCTGTACTCGCCGGCCATGCCCACGCCGATCACCAGTCGGGCGACGAAGAGGCTGGTGTAGCCCCAGGCGAAGCCGCACGCGAAGGTGCCGAGCGAGTAGAGCAGGATGCTGACGATCATGGCGGACTTGCGGCCGTAACGGTCGCCGAAGGCACCGAGCAGCGCGCCGCCGAGCCAGCGGGTGATGAACGCGGCGGAGACCAGGCTGGCGGCCTCGACACCGCTCAGGTGGAACTCGTCGCCGATCTCGGTCAGTACCAGGGTGATCAGGACGAAGTCGAAGCCGTCCAGGAGGTAGCCGAGCCAGGCGGCGAACATGGCCTTCCACTGCCCTCGGGAGACCTCGCGGTACCAGCGCACCTCCCCCGCGTGGCCGGTGGCGCTCATGCGGACAGGCCCGCGTCGTCCAGGAGCTTGCGCACCCGGTCCACGGCCGGGCCGTCCAGGGGGACCTGCGGCGCGGCGGTGGCCGGGCAGTCGATGACGCCGAGCAGGTGGAGCGCGGCCTTGAAGCCGCCCAGGGCCGAGGAGCTGCCGCCCATCACCGCCGGGTCGCCGGTCTCGGTGAGGGCGAACAGGGCGGCGAGCCGGTCCTGTTCGGCGGCGGCCTCGGCCCAGCGGCCGGCGCGGGCGTGCGCGTACAGCCGCAGGTAGCCGGCGGGGTCCACGTTGCCCAGGCCCGGCACGACACCGTGCACGCCGGCCAGCAGCGCGCCGTCCACGCTCAGCTCGGAGCCGGTCAGGACGGAGAACCGCTCGCCCAGACCCCGGTCCGCCACCGCGACCAGCAGCCGGCGCAACTCGTCGAGCTGGCCGCTGCTGTCCTTGAGTCCGGCCAGGGTGCCGTCCACGGCGAGTGGCAGGACGGTGGCGGCGGTGAGCTTGGTGTGCACGGCGAGCGGGATGTCGTACGCGAACAGGGGCAGTTCCGTGCTCGCGCGCAGCCGGCGGAAGTGGTCGGCGATCTCGGTGGGGTGGGTGCGGGTGTAGAAGGGGGCGGTGGCCACGACGGCGTCGGCGCCGCTGGCGGCGGCGCTGGCGGCGTGCTCGCGCACCCGCGCGGTGGTCGTGTCGATGGCGCCGGCGAGCACCGGGACCCGCCCGGCGGCGACGCCGACCACGGTCTCCAGGGCGGTGCGGCGTTGGGCGTCGGTGAGGTAGGCGGCCTCGCCGCTGGAGCCGAGGGCGAACAGGCCGTGGACGCCCGCGTCCAGCAGCCGTCGGGTGAGCGCGGCCAGCGATCGGGTGTCCACGTCGCCGGTGGGGGTCAGCGGGGTGCACATCGGCGGGACGACGCCGGTGAGGGGAACCGGAAGGCGCATCGAGACCAGCTTTCTCCGAGGCGTCCGCCAGTGGCGGAACGAGCTTAACGAAAGCAGCAAAGATGACAATACGGACGTTGGACGTCCCATGTTTGGGGTGAATGTGACGGAGCGCCGAGCGGCTGTCAAGCGCCCCGCGCCCGTCCGGCGCTTGTTGACTGAAGGTCAACAGCTGCCTAGCGTGACGGCTTCCAGGCTGTGGACCACCACGGACACGGCCGCGCACCACGCCCCGGGCCCGCCCGTGGGTCGCGAGGGGAAGCCATGACCGGCGCACGACCCGCCCCGCCGCGCGCCTATGACCTGGTGCTCTTCGGTGCCACCGGCTTCACGGGCGCGCTGACCGCCAGCTATCTGGCCGCCCACGCCCCGGCCGGACTGCGCTGGGCACTGGCCGGCCGCGACCCACGGCGGCTGGCGGCGCTGCGTACCGAGTTGGCCGCCGTCGATCCACGGCTGGCCACGCTGCCGCTGCTCACCGCCGACGTCACCGACCCCGCCTCGCTGCGGGCCCTGGCCGACCGCACCCGCGTCCTGGCCAGCACCGTCGGCCCGTACCTGCGCTACGGGGAGCCCCTGGTCGCCGCCTGCGCGGCGGCGGGCACCGACTACGCCGACCTGACCGGCGAGCCGGAGTTCACCGACCGGATGTACCTGCGTCACCACGAACGCGCCCGGGCCACCGGCGCCCGCCTGGTACACGCCTGCGGCTTCGACTCCATCCCGCCCGACCTGGGCGTGCGCTACACCGTGGGACTCCTCCCGTCGGGCGTGCCGCTGCGCGTGGACGGCTACCTGCGGACCCGGGCCGCCGTCTCCGGCGGCACCCTGGACTCGGCGCTGACCGCCGCCTCCCGGCCGCTGGCGATGGCCCGCGCGGCGCGGGCCCGGCGCCGCCTCGAACCCGCCCCGGCCGGGCGTGTCGTGCGCGCGCCGCTCGGCCCTCCGCACCGCAGCCGCGCGGTGCGGGCCTGGGCACTGCCGCTGCCGACGATCGACGCGCGGATCGTGGCGCGCTCGGCCGCCGCGTCCCCGGCCTACGGTCCGGCCTTCCGCTACCGGCACTTCGCGGCCGTACGCCAACTGCCGGTGGCCGCCGCCGGCGTGTTGGGGGTCGGGGCGCTGCTCGCGCTGGCCCAGGTGCCGCCGGCACGTGCCTGGCTGACGGGCCGGCGGGGGCCGGGAGAGGGGCCGAGCCGGGAGCGGCGGGAGGCGAGTTGGTTCGCGCTGCGCCTGGTGGGGCAGGGCGGCGGGCGGCGCGTGGTCACCGAGGTCAGCGGCGGCGACCCCGGCTACGACGAGACGGCCAGGATGCTGGCCGAGTCCGCGCTGTGTCTGGCCCTGGACGACCTTCCCAGGACGGCGGGCCAGGTCACACCGGCCACCGCGATGGGTGAGGCGCTCACCGCGCGACTGGTCCGCTCGGGGCTGGTCTTCCGGGTCCTCTCCCGGGAGTGACCGGATCGCGCCACGGCGCGGGCTCGGTGTCCGGGGACGTTCGACGCTGCGAGTGCGACGTCCGATACCCGCCAGAGGTGGCGCGCCCGGCGCATCACGATGGTCGTATGAGCACTGAGACGTACACCCGCATCACGCAGATCGAGCCGGTCGCGGCCACCGAGCACAGCGTCGCCCCCCGCTACGAGATCCGCCCCATCTCCCCCGAGGCCGTCCGCGAGCTGCGCGTGCGCGACGACGCCGGCCAGCGACCGCGCGAGGTCGCCGACGAGGAGGGCGGCGCCCCGCTGCGCTGCTGCCTGGGCCGCAGTACCCCCGGTGAGCGGCTGCTGCTGGTCTCCTACGCGCCGCTGCGTCGCTGGGCGGCCGAGACCGGCGCCACGCCCGGCGCCTACGACGAGGTCGGTCCGGTCTTCATTCACCGCGAGCCGTGCGCGGGTTGGCCCGACAGCGGGCCACAGGCCACCGCGACCAGCTATCCGGCGGCCATGGTGGGCGAGCGCCGGGTGCTGCGCGCCTACTCGGCGCGGGGCGAGATCCTCGGCGGGCGGCTGCTGATCGACGGGAGCGCGGAACACGACGGCTCCGTCGACGAGGCGCTGGAGCAGTGGTACGCGGACCCGAGGGTCGCCGCCGTCCACATCAGGGCCGTGGAGTACGGCTGCTTCCACGCGGAGACCCGCCGCGTGGGGTGAGCCACGCGGGACACGCCGACCGTGAGCGCGGGACCCCGCACCACGGGCCCGGTGCGGGGTGCGCGCGGTCGGTCGGGAGGTCAGTCGAAGAGGTTGGCGATCACTCCGGCGTAGGACGTGCACAGCTGCCAGGCCAGCCAGAACGCGCCGTACACGATGCCGATCATCAGCACCGTGGCCACCACGGGGTCCAGTCTGCGCTGCCAGCGAGACCGGTTCATCGACTGATAGTCATGCTCTGCCATGCGTCCAACATACCGACAAAGCCAGCGGGCACCCGCCGCGGCCGGCGCGGGCTAGGGGTGTTCCCGGGCGAGCGCGGCGAGCGCTCGGCGGCAGGCGGCGTCGGCCGCGCGGGTGGTCTCCGGCAGCCGGTAGTGGGGGCTGAGGCGCAGGGTGTGCGCGCAGGCGGCGTCCAGGGTCATCCGGTGGCCGACGGAGACGAAGACCGGCTTCACCCCCGGCCTGGTGCGCAGCGCCCGGCCCACCTCCTGGTCCCCGTCCCACAGCGGGGAGCTGTCGCCGCGCTCGGGGCCCGGCGGCTCGTGGCGGAAGGCGAAGGGGCTCTTGGCCACGCCGATGGTCGCCAGCCCGGTGAGCACGCCCAGGTGGCTGGCCAGCCCGAAGCGGCGCGGGTGGGCCAGCCCGTAGCCGTCGCAGACGACGAGGTCGGGGGTGTGGCCCAGGCGCTCCAGCGCGGCCAGCACGGTGGGGAGCTCACGGAAGGCGAGCAGGCCCGGCACGTACGGGAAGGAGACCCGGCCCACGGCCGTGGCCTGGGCGACCCGGGTCAGGCTCGACGCGTCCAGCGCGACGGCCGCCGCCGCGACCAGGTCGCGCTCGTCGTCGTAGGCCACGTCCACGCCCACGACCAGGCCCGGGGCGCCCGGTGGGACGGCCGCGCTCGCGGCGTGGACCCGCGCGCGCAACCGCTCCTGGACGGCGGTGGCCTCGGCCTCGGTGCGCGGCCAGTCGGCGGGCACGGGCGCCCATCGGGGCGGACCCGGGAGCTCGGCGTGGCCTGGCGGCTCGGTGGAGGGACTCATACCGGTGATCACGCTCCGTGGGCCCGTACGGTTGCTCCGCGCGTGGGCTCGAAGATCATCGAGCGGGGGCGCGGCGTAGCCTTACGGACATGTTCGTACTTGAGTTGACTTACACCGGCTCGCTGGACCGCATCGACGCGCTGCTCGACGACCATGTCGACTGGCTGACCACGCACTACCAGTCGGGGACCTTCATCGCCTCCGGCCGCAAGGAGCCGCGCGACGGCGGCGTGATCATCGCGGTGGGCGCGGACCGCGCGGCCATCGAGCAGGTGACGGCGGCGGACCCGTTCGTCACGGAAGGGGTGTGCACGTACCGGATCGTGGAGTTCCTGGCCACCAAGACCGCGCCGGAGCTGGCCGCCTACCGACAGGAACTGCCCGTCTGAGCCCGACCCGACGGCCGGTCGGGGTCGGGGCCGCGTCCGGTGGCCCCGACCCCGACCGGTGGGGTCAGCGGCCCGCCACCGTCAGGCGGCCGATGCGGCCCTGTTCGCCGGCGGCCCAGCAGCTCAGGTCCGGGGTGCAGTCGACCGTGTCGTAGGAACCCGTGTCGAAGGTGTGCCAGCGCCGGCCGCCGTCGAGGGTGACATCGCTGCCGGTGGGGCCGACGGCGAGCGCGACGGAGCGGGTGTGCGGCAGCCAGGCCACGCCCGAGCGGTAGCCGGGGGGCTGGCGTCGGGCGTCCGTCCAGCTCGCGCCGCCGTCGCCGGTGGTCGCGGCGGTACGCGGCGAGGGCTGGTCCGCCCGGTAGTCGCCGCCCACGGCCAGCCCGTGCCGGGTGTCGCGGAACGCGAGCCCGAAGACGCCGCGCGCCGGGTCGCCGGCCGGAATGGGCGCCTTGGCCACCGTCCAGGTCAGACCCCGGTCGGCCGAGTGCAGCACGCGCGCGGTGGCGGCCCCACCGGTGGCGATCCACGCGTCCCGGCCGCCCGAGCTGACCAGGCACTGGCCGCTGGCGGCGAAGGCGGCTTCGCCGGGCTGGGCGGCGGGCATCCCGGCCGAGGGCAGCACCCGCCAGCTCCGCCCGCCGTCGCCGGTGGACAGGATGCGGTACTTGCCGTCCACCGGGTCGCTGAGCGCGATGCCGTGCCGGGCGTCGAAGAAGGTCATGCAGTCGTAGAAGGCCGCCGGGTCGGTGTTACGGAAGCTCTCCGTCCAGGTCGCCCCGCCGTCGGCGGTACGGAAGACCCTCGACGCCTCACCCTCGCCGATGGCGAGCACCACCGCGTGCCGCGAGTCGAACGCCTCCACGTCCCGGAACTCCAGCGAGCCCGCGCCGGGCGGCGACACCTCGCGCCAGTTCCGCCCGCCGTCCACGGTGCGCAGTACGGTGCCCTTGGTGCCGGCCGCCCAGGCGGTGCGTCGATCGACGGCGACCAGCCCACGGAACCGGGCGTCACTGCCGCTGTCCGTCGCCCGCCAGGTCAGCCCCGCGCCCGAGGCGCGCGGCCCGGCCAGCGCCTCGACGCCACCGGACGCCTCGGCCCCGTCCGCGCCCGGCCGCGCGTCGCCGGCCCGCGCGGGCACCGCGAGCACAGCCGCCAACGCCATCCCACTCAGCCCGGCCGTCAACAGCCGTCTGACCTGCCGCTTGCGTCGCATGATCCCCATGACCCTCATGGCGCTGGAAGCTAGCCCATGCCCGCGACCACGTCTACAGCCGGCGACGGACGAGCTTCGCGGGCCCGTGCGGGCGAGGCCCCCCGGGGCGGGCGTGGGCTCCCGCGCCGAACGCGGGACGCCGGCCCCCCGGGCGGTCGCGGTGCGCGGACCGTCCAGGGCGTTCGGGCGCCGGCGGGACGCGCCCGCAGCCGGGGCGCACGGCGACGCTAGGCACGCGAAGGGGCTGGGGCACGCCGTGCGCCACGGCTTTCGGCGCACTGGGGCCGCCGAGCGGCGAGACGGACGCGAGGTCGCCGGCCCGGAACCGGGACGGGCCACCGGGTCGGGACGCGGGGGCGCCAGGTCGGGGCGTACGCCCACCGTCTTCGCCGGCTTGAGTGCTCGGGGCAGCGGCCCGGACGCGCCCGGGTCGGCCGGGCCGGGGGCGTGCCACGGGCGGGGGGTACGCCGACCGCTCCGGAGTCCGCGTGCTCAGGGAGCCCCGGGCGGGGCCCGCGCGGAGTTACGGGTACCAGCAGATCGTCAGGCCGGGGATCAGCTCTCGGCACACGCGGCCGTCGGTGGTGGGGCCGGGCGTGGGCGAGAGGGTCGGCGAGGGTGGGGTCGCCGTGGGCGTGGGTGTCGGCGGGGTCGTCGGGGTGGGCGTGGGTTCGACCGTCGGGGTGGGATCGACCGTCGGCGTGGGCCGGGACGGGGTGGGCCGGGGTGGCGTGGGCCGGGGTGGGGTCACGGTCGGGGTGGGGGTCGGGGGCGCCGAGGTGGCGGGTGACGTGGGCCGTGGGGTCTGTCGGGGCGGCGTCGTGGCGCCGGGCGACGGTGTGCGGTCGGGGGTGGGGGTGGCACTCGCCGGCGCCGACGAACCGCCCGGGGCGGGCCGCACCGGGGACGGCGCGGCCGAGGGGGGCGCCGGCGGCTCGGTGGCGGTCGGGTCGGGGCCGGGCGCGTCCGGGCCGGCGAGGGCGGGGCGTGACGCGTCGGGGCCGGCCGCCTCGGGACGCGGCGCGGGGGGCGACGTGGCGGGGCCGGTCTCGCCGCGTGGCGCCGTACCGGTGTGCGGGGGCGCGTCGGAGGGGTCCGGGCCGGGGGCGCCGGTCGACGCCGCCACGGGTGCCTGGGCGCGTGCCGGCGCCGCCGCGTCGCCGCCGCCGAAGACCTGGCCGGCGGCGACCGCGACCGCCGCGACGGCGACCACGCCGACGCCGGCCACCACGGCCCCCACCGGGCCCGCCTGACCGACCTGGCCGCGCAGCAGATGGCGTACGGAACGCAGCGCGCTCCCGGCCGACGACTGGCCGCCGCCGGTCGCCGCCCCGGCGCCGACCGCGCCGGCGCCGAGCAGCGGGGCCAGGAACTTCGCCCCGCCCCCCCGCGAGCAGCACCAGCAGCGCGGGGCCGACCAGCGCGGGCAGCCGGGTGTTGGCGTGGGCCAGCACGGCGAGCCGGTCCCGGCAGTCCGCGCAGTCCTCCACGTGCAGGGCGATGCTCTCCGCCTGGCGGGGCGAGTCCGTGCCACGGACGTGGGCGGGCATCCGCTCCCAGTGCCCGGCGCAGGTCGGGTTGCCGGGGGCGCCGGGCTGCTCGCGCAGGAACGCCTGCCGCATGCCCTCGCGCGCCCGGTGCAGCAGCACCGCCGTGGCCCCCGTGTTCGCGCCGATCTGGCGGCCGACGGACTCCAGCGGCTGGTCCTCGGCCTCGGCCAACCACAGCGCCTTCACCCAGCGCTCGGGCAGCTGCCCCATGACGCGGGCCAGCAGGTCGACGTAGGCGACGCGCTGCGCGGGGTCCTGGCCCGGCCCCTGGTCGCCGAACCCGGCCGGGGCGTCGACGTCGGCCGTGGCCGGGTCGCGCGGGATCTCGCGGGCGTCGCGGCCGGCCGTGCTGGACGACAGGTGGCGCACCGTCGTCGTCAGGTACGCGGAGACGTTGTCGATCTGGTGCCCGGTCCGCAGTCGGCGCCAGACCCTGAAGTGCGCCTCGGCCACCAGGTCCTCGGCCACCCAGGGGTTACCGGTCAGGTTGCGGGCGTAGGCGACGAGGCGGGGGTGCTCGCGCTCGTACAACCGCGCGTAGGCGTCCGTGTCCGGTGCGGCGGCGGCTTCGGTCATGTGGGGGGACACCTCGGGGTGTGGCGCGTGGCTTCGCGGGGACTCGCGGGCACTGCCAGGATTTTCGCAAGCCCGACATCGTGCGCCACAGCCACCCCCGTGGTGACACACCTCACGTACGGATTGAGTGCACGCGCGTAATGCATGGCCCCTCTTAGGGGTCGAAGAGACAAGGACCCGCACCAAGAGCGAGGGAGCAGGCGTTGTCCATCGTCATTGACCAGGCCATCCGGGCACAGCTGATCGCGTCGGCCCCCGGCACCCACCCCGTCCCCGCTCGCCTGCGGTACGAGCCCAGCGACCCGTTCGCGATCCGCGTCACCTTCCCGCCCGCCGCTTCGCTCGACGGGTTCGAGGTGGAGTGGGCGTTCGGCCGCGACCTGCTGGCCGAGGGGCTGCGGCAGCCCGCGGGCAGCGGGGACGTCTACGTCTGGCCGTGCGGCCCGGAGCGGGTGGTGGTGGAGTTCCGCGCCGTGGAGGGCATGGCCATGGTGCAGCTCGACACGGCCGACGTGCGGGAGTTCCTCCGCCGCTCGTACGGGCTGGTCCCGGCCGGCGACGAGGGCACCTACCTCGATCTCGACGCCGATCTCGCGGCGCTGCTGCGGGATGCCTGAGCCGATGGGCGTCCGCTGCGAGGCCGCGCCGACCGCCGTGGCGTCCGGCGCGGTCCATCCGCCCGGCACCGGTGAGCCGCCGGCGGGGCCCCGTCCCCCGCGCTCGGCCCGGATCGCGCCGGGCCGGGGCCGTGTCACGCCACCGGCCCGGCAGCCGGGCCCGCCGCTGACCGACCCGGGCCTCGCGTACGCCACGCCGGCGCTCACTGCCGCCTCCCGCAACGTGCCGGCCGACCCCGTCAGCGGGGCCAGCGGCGACGTCTGCGCGGTGCGACGGACCCGTTACGGGCTGCGACTGCTGATCGGCGACGTGCGCGGCAAGGGGCCGCGGGCCGCCGTGGGCGCCGCCGCGCTGCGGCGGGCCTTCGACCGGGCCGCGGACCGGGTGGCCACGCTGTCCGTACTGGTCGACACGTTGGAGTGGGCCCTGCTCGGCGCGACCGCGCGTCCCGCCGAGCCCGCCGGCGGGCGTCCCGCCGGTGGGGCGGCGGAGGCCGGGGACGTCGACGAGAACTTCGCCACCGTGCTGGTCGCCGAGATCAGCCCGGCCGGCCACACCCTGCGCCTGGTCAACCGGGGACACCCGGCGCCGCTGCTGCTGCGCCCGGGGCGCGTACGCCGGCTGGAGCCGCGCCAGCGACTGCTGCCGCTGGGCCTGGGCGCGGTGGCCGGCACCGACCAGCTCCCGGCGCCACCCGGCCCGTACGCCGACGAGGTGACCTTCCCCCGGGGCGGCTCGCTGCTGCTGTTCACCGACGGCGTCACCGAGGCGCGGGACGCCGCCGGTGTCTTCTACGACCCGCTGGCGCGGCTGACCCGGTTCGCCGGCGCGGCCCCCGCCGACCTGCTGGACGTGCTACACCGCGACGTCCTGCGGCACACGGGAGCGGGTCAGGCCGGCGACCCCGTCGGGGTCACCGGCCTGGTGGACGATCTGGCGATGGTCGCGGTGCGCCGCGCGGCGCACCCGGCCGCTCGCCGTCGGGGCCGCTACGCCCGGCGCTCGAAGAGGCCGTTGAGCTCCGGGTAGGTCAGCCCCTCCGCGAAGCTGGTGTACGTCCCCGAGGTCAGCACCTCGTGCGCGGCGCGCCGGGTCAGCGCGTGCACCGACTGCGCGATCGCCGCGCCGACGCTGATCCGCGCGACACCCAGCCGGGCGAACTCCTCGACGCTCGGCGCTCCCGGCCACACCATCACGTTCAGCGGCGCCCCAACGCCCTTGACCAGGGCGGTCACCGTCTCGAAGTCGATCACGCCGGGGACGAAGATTCCGTCAGCGCCGGCCGCGACGTAGGTCTTCGCCCGCTCCAGGGTCTCGTCGAGCCGGTCCTCGGGCTTCCCCACGGAGGCCAGGTAGGTGTCGATGCGCGCGTTGACGAACAGCGGCACGCCGGCCTCGTCCGACACGTGGCGCACGGCGGCGATCCGTGCCGCGTTCTCCTCGGTGTCGCGCACCGCCGCGCCGTTCGAGCCGTGGTGCGTGTCCTCCAGGTTGATGCCGACCGCGCCGGCGGCCAGCACGCCGCGCACGGTGGCGGCGACCTCGTCGACAGTGTCGCCGAAACCGCCCTCGATGTCGGCGGTCACGGGCACGTCCACCGTGGCGACGACGCGCGCGACCAGCTCGATCGCCTGGTCGCGGCTCAGCCGCTCGCCGTCCCCGAAGCCCAGCCCCCAGCCGACCCCGGCGCTCGTGGTGGCCACGGCGGCGGCCCCCGCCTCTTCGACGATGCGCGCGCTGGCCGGGTCCCAGGCGTTGGGCAGGACCAGCGCCCGCTCGCCCGAGTGCAGGTCACGGAAGGCCCGAGCGCGTTCGGCCTGGGCACCCGCGACGGTGGATGTCTCGTTGCTCATGCGCCCAAGTCCACCAGCCCGCACGGCAGTCGGCTAGCGGTTTTCCGACATGATCATGGAAGAGTCCGGTTCCGGATCGGGTGCCGGACACGATCAGTGGTCGCCGGACCGCAACCGTACCGGCCGTAGGACGGTCACCTTGGGTGTCACCGCCGCGCACCACGCGGGGGAACGCGCGGTACGGGACCCGAACCGGCGCACCGCGCGCCCGTCTTCGGCGGTCCGGCGAACGTGCCACGGCCCGCACCACGTGCGGCTGCCGGGCCGTTCGCGGCCAACTGCCTGGTCCCGGTGCGGTGGACGCGGCCCCACACGGGGCGGCACGCGGCCACCGGGTACGACAGGCGGTGACACCAGTGACATGTGGGATCGAGGGGAAACGGGGGGTGGCGCTGGTGGGAAGCGCGACCGAGGTCGAGGCGTTCGCGGACTGTCTGCGGGAGTTGAAGGAGCGGTCGGGGCGGAGTTACGGCGCGCTGGCGCGCCGCCTGCACGTCAGCACCTCCACGCTGCACCGCTACTGCAACGGCGACGCGGTGCCGGCGGACTACGCTCCGGTGGAGCGGCTGGCCAGGCTCTGCGCCGCCACGCCGGACGAGTTGGTGGAGCTGCACCGCCGCTGGCTCCTGGCGGACGCGGCCCGCCGCGCCGCCCCCACCCGAGGCTCGACGGCCTCCCGTGGCCCCGCCCCGACACGCGCCCGGCCTCACGCCCGCGACGCCCGCGACGCCCGCGACGCCCGCGACGCCCGCGACGCCCGCGACGCCCGCGACCAGGATGCCGCTCCACGCGACAACACCGCGACCGATGAGGCGAGTTCTCCTCCCGCCCCCGCACCGTCACCCGCGCCGGACTCCGCGCGGGCTTCCGCGCCGGATTCCGGATCGGCTACCGGGTCAGCCGGGGCGGGTTCCGGCTCGGGCGACACGTCGGGGACGACCTCGGGTTCGGCGCGGGGTGTGACGCCGGGTGCCGGGTCGGAGTCCGGGGGGAGGGTGGCCCCGGGCGCCGAGCCGGGTTCCGCGCGAGGGGCCGCCTCGGACGCCGGGCCCGGGCCAGTGCCGACGGTGGCCAAGGCGGTCGCCATACGGGACACGGAGGCGGGGCGCGGGCCGGCTCCGGGGACGGCGGCCGAGCCGGGGGCGGTGACGGCCGAGGGCCTGACCGGGGGGCCACCCGGGCCGACCGTCACGGAAGGCCCCCGCGTATCCGACGCGTCGGGCACCGCCGAGGCCGGCGCGCAGCCCGCCGCGGACGCGGCACGCGCCGGCGGCGATCCGAGCGGGGCCGTCGCACCGGTCTCTACCGGTGCGCGGGCCACCGGGGGCGGGTCGAAGGGTGCCGCCACGTCAGCCGACAGCGGTACGCGGCCCGTCGACGGCGCCCCGACGGGTGGCGGTGGGGCCGCCGCCGCGCGGGGAGTGGTCGCCGCGCGCGGAGCGGGGCGACCACGGTGGGTGGGCCCGCTCGTCGCGCGGGTCGGCGGACGGCGGGCCGCCGTGTGGGGCGCGGCGGGTGCGCTGTTCGCGGCGGCCGTCATCGGCGCGGCGGCGGCGGGTTCGACCCCGGATCAGCCCCGCGCCCAGCGCGCCACCACGGATACCGGGAGCGGGCCGACCGAGGGGCCCACGACGTCCCCGCGCCCCGGGGCGTCGGCGGAGCGGCCACGGGGCGAGTCGGGCGGCGCGGCGCGGGAGCGCGAGCCGGAACGCCAGGGCGACCGGGGCCGGGAAGGCCGGCGCGACCAGCGGAGCCGCGAGGACCAGGAGAACCGGGGCCGGGGGGCGGACGCGACACGCGGCACGCCCACGCCCACCGGGCCGGGCGAGGCCGCCACCCCCGACGACGACCCCGCCACGGGCGCGCCGCCCCGTACGGGCGACGCGGGTCGGGGCGGCGCGAACGGCGGGACCGGCACCCCGCTCGCGCTCAGCGCCCGCTCGCACGTGTGGGAGAACGGCTGCGACCACCGCTACGTCGTCGACCGCTCCCCCGCCCAGGTCGCCCCGCCGCCGGTGGAGCAGGACGCGCCCGGCTGGGCGTCGGCGCACGGGGCCGTCCACGGGGGCACGACCAACGTGGAGGTGACCGTGGTCGGACGGTCGTCGCAGGCCGTGGTGTTGCGCGGGCTCCAGGTGCGGGTGGTGGGGCGCCAGGCGCCGCTCGCCTGGCCCTCGTTCGCGATGGAGAACGGCTGCGGGGGCGCGTTGACGCCGCGCGCGTTCGCCGTCGACCTGGACGCCGCCCGACCGCAGGCCAGGCCCACCGACGGGTACGACGGGCGACAGACGCTGCCCGCCGTGCGCTTTCCGTACCGGGTCTCGGCCACCGACCCCGAGGTGCTGCGCGTCGACGCGCGCACGGTCGCCTGCGACTGCCAGTGGTACCTGGAACTGGACTGGACCAGCGGCGACCGACAGGGGACGGTACGCGTCGACGACGGCGGCCGGCCCTTCCGGACCAGCAGCGTCAAGGGCCGCCCGGAATATGGGTACTGGTCCGCCGATGGCGGGTGGCTCCGCAACGACCCCTGACCGGATGGCCTGACCGTCGCGACCGCGCACGCGCCGCCCGCGCGGGGGCGTGCACCCGCCCACCCCCGCGCACACCGGTTGGCGTGCGACGACGAACACCGGCCAGCCGGGACCCCGCCCCTTGCAGCTTTAGGCAAGCCTTACCTACCGTTCGAGCCGCGTCTGAACAGTAGGAACACACCTGCGGATCGGGGACAGCGTGAACGCGACCAGAAGGCGACTCCTGTGGGCGGGTGGCGCGTTGGGGACCACGACCCTCCTCGGCGCGTGCGGGGGAAACGGCGGCGGGGCCCCGACCGGGCCGCACGACGGCGAGAAGCCCCGCAGGGGCGGCACGCTGCGGGTGGGCGCGCTCGGCCGGACCGCCGCCATCACCCGCGACCCGCACGGCGTCCAGGCCAACGAGAGCGACTACCTGGTCATCGCCCTCGTCTACGACACCCTGACGGCCCCCGGCGGGAAGACCAACACGGTGCCCCGCCTCGCGTCCTCGTGGACGTCGTCCAGGGACCTGCGCACCTGGCGCTTCACCGTCGCCGACGGCGCCGCCTTCCACGACGGATCGCCGGTGACCGCCGCCGACCTGGTCTGGTCGCTGCGCCGACTGCGCGGCACCCCCTCGGGCGCCTCCCGGATGCCGGGCGTGGCCGCGCGGAACATCCGGCCGTACGGCGAGCGCGGCGTGGAACTGGTCTCCGACTACCCCAACGCCGAACTGCCCCAGCTCATGCGCCTGTCCACCTTCGTCCTCAAGCGTGACACCCCCGACGGAGAGATCCACCGGAGCCCGGGGACGGGGCCCTTCCGGCTCGACTGGTACCGCGGCGGCAACGCGCGCCTGGTGCGCAACGACGCGTGGCACGGCGGCGAGGTGCTGCTCGACGCGATCGAGGTGCGGCTCTTCGAGAGTCCGCAGGCGATGTCCAACGCCCTCCTGGCCGGCCAGCTCGACCTGGCCTCCAACGTCGGCGCGGTCGCCGCCCGGACGGCCGAGAGGCGCGCGGACGTCCAGGTCGTCCGACGTCGTGATGACATGCCCCTGCCGATCGTGATGCGGACGGCCGACGGTCCGTACGCCGACCCCCGGGTGCGCGAGGCGCTGCGGTTGGCCGTCGACCGGGAGGCCATGGTGCGGCAGGCCCTGTCCGGGTACGGCGTGGTCGGCAACGACGTCATGGGCACCGGCGACCCGGCGTACGACCGGTCCCTGCCGCAACGGGTCCGCGATCTCGACCGGTCCCGGAAGCTGCTGGCCGAGGCGGACTTCGACCTGGCCAGGACGTACGAGCTGGTCACCACCGAGGACGTGCCCGCGCTCGCCGAGTCGGCCACCCTCTTCGCCGGTCAGGTACGCGAGGCCGGCGTCCGGGTGAAGGTCGTCACCCGCGAGTCGGCCGTCTTCTACGACCAGACGTGGCTCAAGGGCGACCTGTACACCACCTACTGGGGCACCAACGACTCGGTGGTGTTCTTCGCGAGCAAGACGCTGTCGTCCGACGCCGCGCAGAACGAGGCGGGCTGGCGGGACCCGGCCTTCGACGCCGCCTACCACAAGGCCATGCGCACCGCCGACGCCCGCGCGCGCGTGGCGCCGCTACGCGAGCTCCAGCGCATCCAGCACGAGCGCTCCGGCTACCTGCTGTGGGGCGTGGCCGACGGCATCGACCTGGCCGCGGCGCCGGTGCGCGGGCTGCCGAAGCTGCCCGGGTACGGACGCGTCCAGCTTGAGCGCGCGTGGCTGGCCCGCTGAGGGGCCCGGCGCGGCGGCTCGCGTCCCGCGCCGCCGCCGACCCGCCGACCGGGGCCGGCGCCGAGGCGGCGGCGGGTGCCAGGGCCGGTGGGTCGGGGCGCGCGGCGCCCGGTGGGCTCGTGCGGGCCGGGTCGCTCGGGCTGCGGCTGGCCGGGCTGCTGGCCCGCCGCGCGCTGCTGCTCGCGACGCTCCTGGCGCTGGTCTTCGTCGCCGTGGAACTGCTGCCGGGGGACGCCGCCCGCGCCACCTCCGAGCGCGGCGAGTCCGCCGCGGCCATCGCGGCGCGGCGCCACTCACTCGGGCTCGACCGGCCCGTCCTGGAGCGGTTCGCCGACTGGATGGCGGCGCTGCCCACCGGCGACCTGGGCACCTCCGCGCGCGGGGAGTCGGTCGGTTCGCTGCTGGGCACCCCGTTTCCCAACACGCTGCTGCTGGGCGGGCTGGCCCTGGTGGTGACCGTCGCGGCGTCCCTGGCCCTCGGCTGCTGGGCCGCGCTACGCCCCGGCGGCCCGGTCGACCGCGCCGTCTCCGGGAGCGCGACGGCGGTGTTGGCGTTGCCGGAGTTCGTGGTGGCCGTCGCGCTGGTGCTGGTGTTCTCCCAGTGGACGGGCTGGCTGCCGGCCGTGACCCTCACCGACGCCTCCGGCTCACCCGCCTCCTGGGACATGCTGGTGCTGCCGGTGGGCGCGCTGGCCATCCCGCAGATCGGCTGGAACACCCGGATCGTACGGGCCGCGCTGGCCGACGAGGCCGCGGCCCCGCACGTGGTGGCGGCGGTCGTCGACGGACTGCCCCGGCACCGGGTGCTGACACACCATCTGCTGCCGGGCGCGCTGCCGGCCGTCGCCGCTGGCCTGGCCACCTCGACCGGCATGCTGCTCGGCGGCGCGGTCGTGGTCGAGACCATTTTCAACTACCCGGGCGTCGGCTCGGTGCTCGCCGGAGCCGTCACCGACCGCGACAGCCCCGTGATCGCCGGCGTGGTGGCCCTGACCGGTGCGGTCATCAGCGGTGTGCTGCTGCTCGCCGACCTGGTGCGCGACACCGTGGCCGGGAGGCGCGGATGAGCACCTCACCCCGCCCCGCGAGCCGCCGTGGCCGGCCCCGGCGCCACGCCCGGTCGCGCGGCTACCAGCCCGACCGCGCGGCGCGTCGGGCGCGCGCGGGCCGCTGGGGTGTCGCAGCGCGCACGGCGCCCGCGCTGCTGCTCGTCACGCTGGCGGCAGCCGGCCCCTGGCTCGCCCCGCACGCCGTGGCCGAGCCGGTGACCGCCCCGTACGCCGAACCCGGCGGCGCCGCGCCGTTGGGCGGCGACCAACTCGGCCGTGACGTCCTCAGCCGGCTGCTGGCCGGCGGCCGGCAACTCATCGCCACCTCGCTCCTGGTGGCCGTCCTGGTGACCGGCCTCGCCGCCGTGCTCGGCGCGGTCAGCGCGCTGCGGCCGGCGGTCGGGCGCTTCGTCGAACGCGCCGCCGACGTGCTGATGTTGCTGCCCGCGGTGCTTGGCATCCTGCTGATCTCGCTGTCCTGGCCCGACGGCGGCCGACTCGCGGTCATCACCGCGGCGGTGGCGTTGGGCGTGCCGTACGCGGTACGCCTGGCCGCGGGCGCCGCCGCGCCCGTCGCGGCCTCGGGGTATGTGGAGGCGGCCACGGCCGGCGGTGAGGGGTTGTGGCACCTGGTGGTGCGCGAGGTGTTGCCGAACCTGCGCGCCACGCTGCTCGCGCTGTTCGGGCTGCGCTTCGTCGCCGCCGTCTACCTCGTCGCCACCGCCGGCTTCCTTCAGGTGGGCCCCCGGCCACCGACCGCCGACTGGGCGCTGATGATCCGCGAGAACTCGGCCGGCATCCTCCTCAACCCGTGGGCCGTGGTCGCCCCCAGCGTCGCCGTCGGCCTGCTGGCCATGAGCGTCAACCTGGCGGCCGTCGCCCTCGCCCCGCGTACCGGCCGGAAGGCGGTGACCGCGCTGTGAGCCGCCCCGCGCACCGGACGTCGACACCACCCCCGTCGCGACGGCCCGGGGCGGTCGCCGGCCAGGCCAGCGCCCCGGACGACACCGCTGAACCGGCCGTGCGGGTCACCGACCTGACGGTGGTCGACGCCGAGGACCGGCCGCTGCTCGCCGCGGGTTCCCTGACCGTACGGGCCGGCCGGGTGGTCGCGCTGACGGGGCCTTCGGGGGCGGGCAAGACCACGCTGCTACGGGCCGTCGCCGGCGCGCTGCCGCCGGGCACGAGGTGGACGGGGGGCACGGTGCGGGTACTGGGCCACCCGGTGCTACGGATGGCCGAGCGCGACCTGCGAGCGCTGCGCCGACACCACGTCGCCTATGTCGGCCAGGACCCGGGCTCCGGACTCAACCCGCGCATGCGCGTACGGTCGCTGCTCCGCGAGACGGCGGCCCGGCGGGCGCCCGACCCGGTCGACCGGCTGCTGACCGAGGTGCGCCTGCCCACCGACGAGGGTCTGGCCGACCGCCGGCCAGGCGCGCTCTCCGGCGGCCAGCAGCGCCGCGTCGCCCTGGCCAGGGCGCTGGCCAGGGAGCCGGCGGTGCTGCTGCTCGACGAACCGACGGCCGGCCTGCACCCCGCCCTCCGTGACGAGGTCGCCGACCTGCTGCGTCACCTGGCCACGGAGCACCGGCTGGCCGTCGCCCTCTCCTGCCACGACGCCGACCTGGTGACCCGCCTCGCCGACGAGGTCGTCGAACTCCGCCCGCCATCCCACTCCTGGGCTCCGCCCCCGACTCCGCCCACACTCCCGGCCCCCGCCGCGCCGGTCATCCGGGGCACGCCGCTCGTACCGGGCGCGCCCCCCACCCCGGGAGCGGCGACCGAGGCGGGACCGGCCGACGGCCCGGAAGCAGGGGGCAGTCCGGGCGACGGCTCGGACGCGAGGCGCGCCACGGGCGAAGGCGCGCGCGCCGGGGCGGGGCCGAGTACGGAGACGGGACCGGTCCGCGAACCGGGGGCCGCCACGGCTACGGGTCCGGTCGGCGGCCCCGGCGTGGCTTTCCGCGCGAAGGAGGGTACGGGCGCGGGACCGGGCGACGGGGTTCACGCGCGCGCGGGGGCGGCCGACGACCGTGCGCGCGGGGGAGCGGCCACGGACACCGACGCCGGCCCGTGCGGCGCGGCCGATCCCGGCCCACGGCCCGGCGGCCTCCGCCCCGACGGGCTCGGCTCCATCGACCCCCGCGCCGGCGGGCTCGCCCCGGACGGGCCCGCCTCCGACGAGGTGGACGCCCCGGCGCAGGCCGCCGGGCCGCTTCCCGCCGCATCGCCCGCCGCGCTCCTGACGGTGCGTGGCCTGAGCGCGGTGGTGGGCCCGCGACGCGCGCGGCGTACCGTGCTGGACACGGTGGACCTGACGCTGCGGGCCGGTGCGGCCATCGGCGTCGTGGGCGTATCGGGCTCGGGCAAGACGACCCTGGCCCGCGCGCTGGTGGGGCTCCACCCGCCGGCGGCGGGCGCGGTGACCTTGCGCGGCACGCCGCTGGCGGCATCCGTGCACGGGCGCTCCCGCGACCAACGGCGTCGCGTACAGCTCGTCCCGCAGGACCCGTTGGGCACGCTCAACCCGAGCGTCACGGCGGGCGCCGCCGTCGCCCGTCCGCTGCGGCTGCACCACCGGTTGGGCGGCGCCGCCGCCCGCCGGCGGGTGGCCGAACTCCTCGAACAGGTCGCGCTGCCCGGCGAATTCGCCGAGCGCTATCCGCACGAGCTCTCCGGTGGCCAGCGGCAACGCGTGTCCATCGCCCGGGCCCTCGCGGCCGACCCCGACGTGCTGGTGTGCGACGAGGTGACCTCGGCGCTGGACGGGCGAACGGCCACGGCGATCATGGACCTGCTGGTCGACCTGCGCGCACGGCACGGCCTCGCGCTCGCCCTGATCAGCCACGACCTGCGGCTGATCGGCGACCGGACCGAGTCGGTGCTGGTGCTCGACGCGGGGCGCGCGGTCGAAACCGGGCCCACGGAGCGGGTGTTCGGCGCGCCGGAGCACGCCGTCACCCGCGCGCTCCTGGCCGGCCACCCACCCCGCACCGGACCGACCTCGACGGCGTGACCACCGCCGTACCCACCCGCGGGCAGACGCGGCACAGCGTGGCGGGCCCGCGCGAGGCAGTCGGCGTGACGTGGGTCACCGCCAAGCCCCTAGAGCCCCCAGAAACCCCAGCGGTCCCGACGAAACGGAATTAGGGGTTACTCGGGTCGTCGAACTGCTGCTGAACTGCGAGGAAGGCAGGCCGTCGCCTCGCTGGAGATCGCGTATGGCCTCCACAGTGCCGCACACCGGAGGAGCTTTCCCTCGTGACCAATGAACTCGCGACCGAAGACGTTCTGCCGCGTCAGACCGCGCCCGCCGAGGCCAACGTGATCCTGCGCGGAGGCCCCGCCGAGGACCTCCCCCCGCACGAGCGCATCCGGTACGTCGACGACCCCGCCGCCACCCTGAAGCTGCCGCGCGGGAACCACTACGCGCACTTCGCGCCAACCGCCGAGACGGTGGCCCACGGCGAGTGCGCCCTGCGCGTCCTGCGTTGGACGCGCACCACCTACGTCGCCGAGTAACCCAGCGGGTACGGTCACCCGCGCACACGTCAGCACGCGGCCACAGGCCCCCTGGTAGGGGCCGTGGTCGCGTGCCGAGGCGGGTTACGTGGCGTGCGAGCCGGGCCGCTCGCACGCCCGTGGGCGCGGGCCCGCTCCCGTGTCAGGAGGTGGGGATCTGCCGCTGGAACTCGTCGGTGCCGCTGTCGCTCCAGGTGATGGTCAGCTTCTGACCGCCGTCGCTGACCACGGCCTTGCCGGTCATCGTCTCGCCCTGGCAGGTGGCGTTGACGTTCATGGCCTCGTCGGCGGTTCCCGCGCAGGTGATGGTGCCCATGCGCATCGCGAACGAGGTGCCGGAGACGGTGAGCACGCCGATCTGCCCGGAGTCGGTCCGCTCCGACATGTACCAGATGCCCTGGGCGCTGCTGGTGTCGCCGCCGCCGGTCGAACCGGAGAGGCCGGTGGAGCCGGAGGTGCCCGTCGAGCTCGAACCACCGCTGAGGGCGGACTCGTTGGGGCCCGGGATCTTGATCTCGTCGCCGCCGGTGGCGGTGCCGCCGCCGATGACCTCGCTGCCGCCCTTGGGCTTGCCGAAGGGCGACGAGCCGCCCCCGTCGCCGTCGTCGCCACAGCCGGTCAGTGTGAGTGCCAGCGCCGCGACAGCGGCGGCGGCGGCGAGCCTTGTCTTGTTTCGCACGGAAGTCCCCCGTCATGCCCTGATCAATTGCCCGGGAAACGTAGCAGGCCGTGGCGGATTCGCCGGCCCTCGGGCGAGGTCCGTCGAGACCCGGGGACACAATCGATATCCAGCCGTTGCACAGCGGCCCTCCGCGCCCGGGCTCGCGAGCCGGCCATCGCGCCGCCCCCCGGTCCGCCGCCCCTTCCTCCAGGGCGTCCTGTGCGGCGGCCCCGACCTGGCCTTCCACGGTCCGCGCCGGCCGCCCGGCCCGGACCGCGACCGACACCCCGCCGCCGTCACGGTCGCCGACCTCCCGCCACCCGCCGCGCCGAACCCCTACGTCTCTCCGTGAACCCCCATCTCCACGCCCGCGACGTGGGCCGGCCAAGGGGAGCTGGCCGGCCCGCCCCGCGCCGGCCGGCCGCGCGGGGCGCGGGGCGGTGCGCCGTGCCGGCCGCGCCCCGTCGGACAGCCGCCGGGGCGGGTGTCGAGGTCGCGCCCGCGCCGGCACGACGGCGCGGGCCGGTGCGCGGTGGCGCGCGGTGGCGCGTATGCGGCGATCGACCACCGCGCGCCCAGGCGCAATTCGGGCGCCACCCGTGGGGGGACGCCCTGGCGGGGAATACTGACCTCCATGGGGACGCCGATCACGGGAGCAGCCGCGCCGGTGCCCGCCTGGGTGCCGCCGACCGACGTCGAAAGGGCGCTGTTCGAGGCGAAGAGGCGCCAGGACTGGGACGCGTATCTCCGCGTGCTCTTCGCCGCACCGACCTTCGCGTACGCGCCCAAGCAACTCGTGGATGACGACCAACTCATCGCCTGGGTCCCCTACACGGCGGCCCACGGCCCGCGCTTCCTGGCCGTGTACACCCGTGGCGAACTCACGCCGGCGCGTGCCGGAGAGGTGGCCTGTGACATCGCGCTGCCGCTGGCGCCGTACGTGTGGTGGGGCGAGAAGCTGCGCGGCATGGTCGTCAACCCGGGGACGCCCACCGAGGCGTTCTTCCCCGGAGCGCGCCGCAAGCGCCGGCGCTGGCTGGCCCTGCGCGAACGGCTGCCGGGCGGCGAGCCGGACGACGAGGCGGGCGCGCTGCTGACGAAGTACACCGGGCCGCTCAGCGGACCGCTGGCCGTGGGGCTGGCGTGCGGCGCGCACCTGTCCGTCCACCGGCGCGCGCTGTGGAACGACCTCACCGACGTCTACGCGGACTATCGCGCCGACACCAAGATCCTGCGCGAGGCGTGGGGCGCGTCCAACCGCGCGCAGTGGCGCCGGCAGCTGGACTTCCTGCTGCGTGGCCGCAACAGCCCGCCACAGCCCGAGTTCGTCCTGCGGGTGCGCCGGGCGGTCGAGGGCCGCTCCCCCGGCTCGGGCCCGGACGCGCAGGTGTGGCAGCGCGCGACGGCGGCGACCCTGCTCGAACGGGGCGCGAGCCAGTCCGACCTGTCCGAGGCCCGCACGCTCATCCAGCGCATCCTGCGCTACGAGGCGCGCTTTCGGGCCGACGGGCTGCTGCCGCCCGACGGGTACGTCACCTCGGCGGCGGCGTACGACTTCGGGCGCGCGGTGAGCGTCGCCCGCTGGGGGCTCGGCGCGCGGTACGCCGACCGCCCCGAGGCCGAGGCCGCCGTGGTCCGGGCCGGCCTGCTGTGCCGCCGGCGGTACAGCTCGTGGTCGGACTTCTCCGCCGGCTACGTGCTGGGCCGGGTGCTGCGGTTCGACGAGGAGGCGTTCGGACCGATGTACGCCTCCGCGCTCGCCCCGCACCGCATCCTGCTCGACACTCCCACCAGCCCCTGGCGCACCCTGGCCTTCACCGCGCCCGACGGCTGAGCCCGACGGCGCCGGCCACGGTCGTGCGCGCGGCGGCCCCGCCGGCATGTGACTTTCGGCAGTGTCGGGCCGCCGCCGGCTTTCGTAGGGTCACGGGCGTGAGGAGCACAACGAACCGGAGCGCACGCGCACGCGTGCGCCGCGTCGCGTCGCCGCGACGGACCCGGTGGCGCGCGAGGGCGGTCGGCGGGGGCGCGCGGTCGCCGCTCGATCCCGGGCACCTGCTGACGGCCGTGGCGACGGTGACGGCCGGGCTGAGCGTGCTCAGCCTGTGGTGGGCGCTGCCCACCGCCGTCGCCGCGTTCCTGGCCGGGCGGCGGCCGGGGCGGACGCTGCCCACGGCGCTGGTGCTCGTCGCGCTGCTGGCGGCCGGCCTGGTGGCGATCTCCGTGGTGCCCGCGTGGCTGGAGCTGTCCAGCGTGTTCGTGGCGGTGGTGGTGGTCGCCGCGATGGTGCCGTGGTTCTCGGGGCGGTTCTGGCGGCAGTACCAGGAGCTGGTACGGGCCGGCTGGCAGCGGGCCGGACAGCTCGAACGCGAACAGCGGCTGGTCGCCGAGCAGGCCCGGCTGCGCGAGCGGGCCCGGATCGCGCAGGACATGCACGACGTGCTCGGCCACGACCTCAGCCTGATCGCCCTGTCCGCCGGCGCGCTCCAGCTCAGCCCCGACCTGGCCGAGCCGCACCGGGTGGCGGCCCGGGAGATCCGCGGGCGGGCCGCGGCGGCCGTCGAGCGGCTCGGCGAGGTGGTCGGCGTCCTGCGCGAGGAGTCGGACGCCGCGCCGGAGCGGGCCTCGGAGGCCACCCTGGAGCGCCTGGTGGCACAGGCGGAGCGGGCCGGGCTCCCGGTGCGGCTGGACGTCACGGGCCGGGCACGCGAGGGGCGCCCCTCGCCGGTGGCGGAGCGGGCCGCGTACCGGGTCGTGCGGGAGGCCCTGACCAACGCGGCCAAGCACGCGCCGGGCGCGCCGGTGACGGTGCGGGTCGACTACGCCGACCAGGGACTTGAGGTGCGGGTGGTGAACGGCCCGCCGCCGGTCGACGGCCCCCGGGCCCCGGCCGCCCTCGGACGCGACCGGCCGCCGGCGCCCGGGGACCGGCGCGCGCCCGGGGCCGCCGGCCCCGTCGGCGGGCGGGGGCTGATCGGCCTCGACGAGCGGGTGCGGCTGGCCGGCGGCAGCTTCTCCTGTGGCCCGGACGCCGGCGGCTTCGCGGTCACCGCCCGCATCCCGCACACCCCGCCGGCGCCCTCCGAGCGGCGCCGCGCCGCGCCGGCCGACGATCTCGGGTGGCCGGCCGGCGAGGCCCCGACGGCGGAGGAGACGGGGCGGGAGGGAGTACCGCACGAGCACCGGCGGGCCAGGCGTCGGCTGCGCCGCACGCTGGTGGCCGCGCTGATGCTGCCGCTGGTCACGGGGGCGGTGCTGAGCGCCGTACTGGTGGTGTGGAACGCGGTGACCACCTCGCGGGCCGTGCTGGACCCGGCCGACTACGCCCGGCTGCGCGTGGGACAGGATCGGGCGGAGGTCGAGCGGGTGCTGCCGGGCCACCAGACGACACACCGTCCGCCGGCCGGGCGGCCACCGGGTGGGCCGAGCACGTGCGCGTACTACGCCGTGACGGCCCACCCCCTCGACGACCGGTCGGGCGACGCGTACCGGCTGTGTTTCCGCGGCGACCGCCTGGTGTCGCTGGACGTACTGACGAACTGAGGTCCCCTGTGATCCGCGTACTGATCGCCGACGACGAGGCGATGATCCGCGCCGGCGTGCGCGCCGTACTGGCCACCGCCTCCGACATCGAGGTCGTGGCCGAGGCCGCGGACGGGCGGGCCGCGATCGACCTGGTGGCGCGGCACCGGCCCGAGGTGGCCGTGCTCGACATCCGGATGCCCGGTACGGGCGGCATCGAGGCGGCGGCCGAGATCGCCCGGATCGCGCCGGGCACCGGCGTGCTCATGCTGACCACCTTCGGTGAGGATGACTACATCCTGCGGGCGCTGGGAGGCGGCGCCGTCGGCTTCCTGGTCAAGTCCGGCGACCCCGAGGAACTGGTCGCCGGGGTGCGCGCGGTGGCCGACGGCGCCGCCTACCTGTCACCGAAGGTCGCCGCCCGTGTGGTCGCGCACCTGGCCGCCAGCGGCGCCGGAGACGCGGCGGGCCGGCGGAGCGCCGCCCGCGAGCGGGTTCAGGCGCTCACCGCCCGGGAGCGCGAGGTGCTCTCCCACCTGGGCGCCGGGCTGTCCAACGGTCAGATCGCCCGGCGCCTGCACGTGGTGGAAGGCACGGTCAAGGCGCACGTCAGCGCCATCCTGGCCGGTCTCGGCGTGGAGAACCGCGCCGCGGCGGCGGTCGTCGCCCACGAGGCGGGCGCGGTCGCCCCGGCCGAGCGGCCGTCGGGCCCCCGTCGCCGGTGACAGCCGGCTCACCAGCGGGGTGGCGGCGCGGGTGGCCGCCGGCAGCGCGGCGAGGAGCAGGGCGGCGCACACCCCGCCGCCGAGGGTCGCGCCGGCCAGGACGTCGTGCGGGTAGTGCACCCCGAGGACGACGCGCAGCAGCGCCGCCAGGGCGGCGAGCGGCAGCGTCACCAGTGCCAGCCGGGGCCGGAGTACGGCCAGGCCGACCGCGATGCCGGCGGCCAGCGTGGCGTGGTTGCTGGGGAAGGACCAGTCGCCCGGCTCCGGACACCCGCCGAGGGCCGCGCCGTCACGCAGCGCGCGACAGGGCCGCTCCTCGTCGACGGCCAGCTTGAGCGCCTCGCTGGCGGCGTACGCGGCGACGGTGCCGACACCGGTCAGCAGTGTGCCCGCCACCCCGCGCGCCTCACCCCGGCGCAGGGCGCGCCAACACGTCCAGGCCAGCAGCGCCCCGAGCAGCACCACCGTGCCCTCGCTGGCCAGTTCGCTCAGCGTTCCCAGCCAGGACGGCGCGCCGGCCAGCCCGTCCTGGAACCAGCGGTACGCCGAGGCCGACGGGCCGGCGGTGACCCGGACGGCGTCCGGCTGGCCGACCCCGCCGGGGGTCAGCCAGCCGACCACGGCGCCGACGCCCGCCAGCAGGCCGAGAGCGGACAGGGGGCGCCGTAGGGACCCGGAACGGAGGGAGGGTGTTCGTCTCATGGCCACCGAACGTAGAAGTGGCCGTGCGCGGGCACCCGGGCCGAACGACAGGGCCCGACCCCCACCTTCGTCGGGGTTGACGCGGGACGCGGCCCCACCCACCCCGACGCCACGCGAGCCCGACCCCCCGTGCGCCCGACCCCCCGTGCGCCCGACCCCCCGTGCGCCCGACACCCCGTGAGCGCGACAGCGGGCGACCCTGACGCGGCGTGAGCCCGACGTCGCGTCAGGGTTGGCGGGGGGCCGGCGCGCGTCAGGTCGGCGCGTGTCAGGCCCGCGCGTGTCAGGCCGGGGTGCTACCGGCCGGGGCCGGGGTGTCGGCGCCCTCGGATGCCTCGGGGAGGCTGTCCATGAAGGAGCTGACGGAGAACACCGCGCGGCCGGGTCCGGGCGGGCCGTAGCCGGGAGGCGAGGTCAGCCCGTACTCCTCCAGGGTCGCGCGGTAGGTCTCCAGCAGTCGGATGTGGTACTCCAGCGGCGCGCCCTGCGGGTTGGCCTTGCCCAGCGGGGTGGTGGGCTCGGGGCACCAGGTGGTGAAGCGGGGCACGACGCCGTGGGACATGAAGAACCGCAGGCCCTCGGTGGTGGAGTCGATGGCCTCGCCGACGGATGTGAAGCCGAAGGGTTCGGCCATCTCCACGCCCGCCACGAAGTTCGGGATCACGTTGCGGGCGCCGAAGATCTCGGTGGAGTCCAGGATGCGTCGGTGCCACTCGTCGCGGCCGACGTAGCGCTCCTTGCCGGGGCAGTACAGCTCGAACAGCCGCCGGTCCCAGACCTCGAAGTTCGGGTGGTAGATGCGGATGCCGTAGTCGTGGAAGCGCTGGACGTCCTCGCGCGGCAGCGCCTGCGCGACGACCTTGCCGATCCACCGCCCGGGGAAGCGCTCCTCGATGGCCCGGGCGTAGTGCCCGTAGAAGTCGGCCTCGTCCCGGCCGCCGACGTGCGAGGTGATGGAGCCGCCGGTGAGGGTGTACGCCTGGGAGGCGCGTGCCGTGTCGTACCGGTCGATGATCTCCAGCGCCTCAAGGACCTCCTCGACGGGCTTGACGCCGGTGTACGGGCGGCCCGCCGCCTTGTGCTGGCGCCAGTTGTGGTTGATGTCGCAGTACTGGCACTCCTCCTTGGCCCCGAAGTACTGGCACACCCGGAAGACCGTCAGGTACACCAGGTAGCCCCACTGGATGGTCGGCGCCACCTCCATCACGGACTTGCCGTTCGCCAGCGTGTGCCGGTAGTAGTCCGGCATCGGCGGCAGCCCGACGTCGGCGATCCGCGCGCCGTCCAGGTAGAGCCCGAGCGCGCCGTCGGCGCCGGCCCGCACCACGTACGGCGAGTCCGGGTTGACCCGCACGGAGACCACGGTGCGTCGCAGCGCGTAGGGGCCGCCGGTGAGCACGATCTCCTCCGGCGGGCGGTTGAGCGCGGCGGCTCCCAGCTCGGGCAGTGTGCGGTGGTCGAAGGAGAAGATGAAGTACGACTTGGGCTTGACGTCGCCAACGGCGCCGTCGGCCGTGCCGCTGAGCGCGGACTCGTCGAAGGCCATGCCGCCGCGCAGCAGGTCCTCCTTGATCACCGCTTCCGCGGGCACCTGCGGGAAGCGGTCCATCAGATCCTCGACCAGCGCGGTCCGGCTCCGACTCTCCATGTGCTGCTCCATCCCTGGCGTCATGGGCATCCGCCGGTACGGCGGCTCCCGGCCCCTGGCACTTCATTGCACCAGAGCGCCCGCACGGGCGGCGGCGCGGGGTGCGGGCCCCGGTGCGGCGGTGCGAGGGGCGGGGCGCGGCGGGGACCCGGGTGGCGCCCTCCGGGTGCCGTCCGGTCTCGGCCCGCCTACCGTGGACGAGCGCGGAGGCGACGGCGCGCCGCGCGGGGTGGACCGCTACGCCGGGCACCGTCCGGGTGCCCGGCGTACAGTGGCCGTCCGTCGCGGCCTGGGCCACTCGGGTGTCCTGCGGTGCTCGCCCCGGCCCCGACGAGCCGTCGCGGCGGGCGCCGGCCAGGACGCCGAACGAGGTGTACGCGAATGCGACGCGCGGACGAGACCGAGGACCCCGTGTCCGCCCTCAGCGACCCCGCCGGGGCCGTGCTGGACGCGCACGGGACGATCCTGGGCTGGACGGACGAGGCGTCCGCGCTTCTCGACCTGAGCGGCCAGCAGGCGTGTGGTCGGCACATCAGCACGCTGCTGGCCGACCGGGAGCAGTGGCGGCGGGTGCTGGCGGCGCGTACCGCCGACGGGTGGGAGGGCCGCGCGCTGTTGCGGCACACCGCGGGCCACGACGTGTCCGTCGCCTTCCGCGTGCTGCCCCTGGGCGGCGAACCGCGCGCGGACGCCGCCCGTCACCTCGTCCTCGCCGCCGCGACCCCCGCCTACGAGCGGTGGCGGCAGGACATCGCCTTCTCGCACGAGCTGTTCTTCCAGGACCGGATGGGCGTCGTGCTCTTCGACGTGGACCTGCGGCTGGTGCGCACCAACGCGCATCTGCTCTGGTACACCGGCGTTCCCGAGGGCCTCGCCGGGCGGCGGCTGGCGGACTTCCTGTACCCGGCGGACGCGGCGGCCCTGGAGGAACACCTCGCCGAGGTGCTGCGCACCGGTGACCTGCGGCTGGGCATCGAGGTGCTGATCCGCACGCTGGACGACCCGCGCGGCGGGCGGCACATGACGATCTCCGCGTTCCGGCTGCGCGACCCGTACGACGGCGAGCTGGTGGGCGTCGCCGCGTTCTTCGTCGACATCACCGACCACGTCCGCGCCCGGCAGCGGCTGGACCTGCTGCACCACGCGGCGGCGGTGCTCGGCGAGTCGCTCTCCATCATCCGTACCTGTGAGGACCTCGCGCGCGTGCTGGTGCCCGGCCTCGCCGACCTGGCGGCCGTCGACCTGGCCGATCCGGTACTGATCGGCGAGGAGCCCGCGCACGACGGGGAGCACCTCTTCGCGCTGCGTCGGATGGCGGTGGCCGGCGCGGACGAGAGCCCGCTACCCACCGGCCCGATGACGCTCGGCAGCATCGACACCCACCGGGCGAGCGACATCACGGCGGCGGCCGAGGCCGTGGACGGCAGTCGGGCCGAGGCGGTGGCGCGCGGCGGCGCGCCACGGACCGGCCGCGGTGGCCTGATCGCCGACCTGCGGCGCACCGCCACGGCCGACGGCGCCCAGGAGGCACCGGGCGAGACGGCCCGCACCACCGCGGACGAGCGGGCCCACGACGCCGCGGACGAGCGGGCCCCGGGCCCGGACGCCACGCCGGCGGCCGACGAGCGCGGGGCGCCCACGGAGGCGCGGGGCGACAGCGACGAGGTGCTGGCCTGGGCCCGCTCCGTACCCGGCGCGCACTCGGTGATGACGGCGCCGCTGCACGCGCGCGGCATCCTGTTGGGCCGCGTGACGGTGTGGCGCACCGACACCGTCACGCCCTTCGAGGCGGAGGACCTGACCCTGCTGGAGGAGGTCGCCGCGCGCGCCGGCCTCGCCGCCGACAACGCCCGCCGCTACACCCGCGAGCGGCGGGCCGCGGTCAAGCTCCAACGCAGCCTGCTGCCGCCCGCGCTCACCGACGTCGTGGCGGCGGAGACGGCCAGCGTCTACCTGCCCACCGACGCGGCGCGTGGCGTGGGCGGCGACTGGTTCGACGTCATCCCGCTCTCCTCGGCCCGCGTCGCGCTGGTGGTCGGCGACGTGGTGGGGCACGGGTTGCAGGCCACGGCCACCATGGGGCGGCTGCGTACGGCCGTGCGCACCCTGGCCGACCTGGACGTGGACCCGGAGGAGTTGCTGACCCACCTGGATGACCTGGTGCTGCAACTGACGGTGGAGGCCGACAGCGACCGGCCCGGCATCGAGGACGGGGCGCCGAACTCGCTGACCGACTCGGTCGGCGCGTCCTGCCTGTACATCACCTACGACCCGGTGACCCGGCACTGCGTCATGGCCAGCGCGGGGCACCCGCCGCCCGCGCTGATCACCCCGGACGGGTCGGTCCGCTTCATCGACCTGGACCCGGGCCCGCCGCTGGGCGTCAGCAGCCTGCCCTTCGACATCACCGAGCTCGACCTGCCGCCCGGCAGCGTCCTCGCGCTGTACACCGACGGGCTGGTCGAGCGCGGCGCGGGCGACGTGGACGAGGGGATGGCGGAGCTGCGCACCCGGCTGTGGCGGGCGGACGTGCTGCACCGCCCGCTGGCGGGGCTGCCGCGCGAGGTGGTGACCGACCTGCCGCCCACCCGGCTGCCGGACGACGTCACGCTGCTGCTGGCCCGCACCCGGATGATCCCCGAGCGGGACACGGCCGCGTGGACGCTGGCGGCCGATCCGGCGGTGGTGTCCGGCACCCGTGGGCTGGTCTCCGGCCAACTCGCCGAGTGGGGCCTGCACGAACTGACCTTCACCACCGAACTGGTGGTCAGCGAGCTGGTCACCAACGCCATCCGGTACGCGGGCGGCCCGGTCGAGCTGCGGCTGATCCGGGCCGGCGTGCTCATCTGCGAGGTGTCCGACCCGAGCAGCACCCAGCCCCGGATGCGCCGCGCCCGCGCCACGGACGAGGGCGGACGCGGCCTGTACCTGGTCGCCCAGCTCACCAGCCGCTGGGGCAGCCGCTACACCCGACACGGCAAGACCATCTGGACGGAGCAGCCGCTGCCCGGGTCCTAGGAGCGTGGGTCACCAACGAACCACGGACCGCGGCGCGGGGCCGGGGACGACAGTGTCCGACCGGGTGGGATCGGTGTTCATCCGAGGGGGGTGCGCGTCTCGCCGGAGAGGCCGAGGTGGACCCGAAGCGCGCGGCGACCGGTCTCGGTGAGAGCGACGGCGCGGCTGGTGCCGATCCGGGTGATCCAACCGGAGTCGAAGGCGTGACGGCACAGGGAGGCACCGACGGCACCGGCCAGGTGAGGGCGGCGTTCGGTCCAGTCCAGGCACGAGCGGACGGGCGGACGCCGCGTGGCGGCCGACAGCACGATGCCGAGTTCGGCCAGCCAGTCGGTCCCGTTGCCGGTGAGCGTAAGCCCCTGCTCCCAGTCCAGCAGCCCCCGGTCGGTCATCGCCTCGGTGATCGCGACCCCGAGGGCGCCCGCGAGGTGGTCATAGCACGTGCGGGCGCGGGCCAACGCCCGGCTCCGGTTGACAGCGGGCAGTGAGCGGGGCGGATCGCCGCGTCGAGGCGCCATGGAGGCAAGGGCCTCGATCAGTTGGGCCGTCTCGGGATCGGCGAGGCGGACGTAGCGGTGACGGCCCTGACGCTCCTGCGCGAGCAGTCCTCCGCCGACCAGGAGGTTCAGATGCTCGGTGGCCGTCGAGGCGGCCACTCCGGCATGGCGCGCCAACTCGGTCGCCGTCCATGCCCGACCGTCCAGAAGGGCCAGGCAGAAGCTCGCGCGGGTGCCGTCCGCTAGAAGTCCGGCCAGAGCGGCCAGGTCCGGGCCCTCCAGGTGCGCGTCATGGTTTCTCATCGCCGTCCATCATCCACCAGCGATCCTTCGGCGAGGGCCGAAGAGTCCTCACCCTACGGTCGACTCCCATGGACACCGCGACACCCAGCAGCGCACCCACCAACACGTCGGCCGCCCATGCGGCCATCGAGCCGAGCATCCTGTACTTCGGGACGCCGGTCGTACTGCTCTCGACGGAGAACGAGAACGGCTCCTTCAACCTGGCGCCGATGTCCTCGGCCTGGGCACTGGGCCACGTCATCGTCCTCGGTCTGGGGCCTGGGGGACAGACCGCGCACAATCTCCGCAGCCGCCCCGATCTCGTGGTCAACCTCCCCGCGCCCGCCCAGTGGCCGGCGGTGGAGCGGCTGGCGCCGCTGACCGGACGCACCCCGATACCCGTGGACAAGCGCGGCACCTTCCGTTTCGAGCCGGACAAGTTCGCCGCTGCCGGCCTGCGACCTGAACCCTCCGAGCTGGTTCGGCCACCCAGGGCCGCCGCATGTCCTATCCAGCTGGAGGCCCGCGCCGCCCGGGTCCAACCCGATGCCTCCGGAGCGTTCCTCATCGTCGAAGCCCAGGTGCTCAAGGTCCACGCCGATCCACGCATCGTCGTCCCCGGCTCCCAGCACATCGACCCGGCCGCGTGGAGCCCACTGATCTACAACTTCCGTCACTACTTCGGGCTGGGCCCCGAACTCGGCCGCAGCTTCCGGTCCCAGACACCCCGGCAGAGCCACTGACCGACCTCGAAGCCGGTCAGCGCATGAAACAAGGGGGACCGGAACAGGCCGCGACCGGCAGCCGGCCTCCGTTCTGTGATCATTCATGCGGAATGATGTCGGTATGCGTGATGGGGAGGGCCTGTTCGAGACCGGGCCGGTCGAGAAGGAACGGCCTCGGGCGCGGGCGGCGGTGGCCAAGCGGTTCGGGGCGTTCGACCCGCGTCAGGCGTTGCCGCTGCCGCCGGCGCTGGCTGGCTGCCGGAGGACCACCCGGCGGCCACAACCAACCTCGACGAGTGCGGCCACCCGGTCAGTTACCGGTCACTGAGACACGCCCCGGGCGGCCCGGGGCTCCCGCCCGAGCCGCCCGGGGTCGGCCGGGCGCCCCACGGCGCCGCTCACCCGGTCGCCACCGGCCGCTCCGTGGCCGCGCCGAGCCTGGTCAGGACCCGCTCGCGGAGCAGCTCGTACTCCGCGCGCAGTCGTACGATCTCGGCCGGGCGCGGCACGACCTCCCCGCCGCTGACGATCTCCTGTGGCGCGAACTGCTCCCGGGTGAGGTCGATCTCGACGCCCTCACCCAGTCGGTTCCACCAGTGGAAGTCGGTCTGCGTGCCGTCCACGTGCACCCTGCCTCGGATGAGGTCGCCGCCCAGCAGGTCGTTGAGGACCATGGCGGTCACCCCGCACTGGTCGCGGGCCGGGTTGTCCGCGCGCCAGCGGTCCCGGTACTCGGGTGTGCAGGTGTCGGCGTCCCAACTCGCGCGGACGGCCTTCTCGATGTCGGTGAGCAGCCAGTACGTCATGGGCCCACCCTCGCACGGGGCACTGACAGTCAGGGTCCCAGGCGGCGGACGGGCGCCCCGTCGAGGTAGGCCCGGATGTCCTCGACGGCCTGGCCGTAGTAGGTGCGGTAGTTGTCCCGGGTGACGTAGCCGAGGTGCGGGGTGGCCAGGAGCCGGGGTGCGGTACGCAGTGGGTGGTCGGCCGGCAGCGGCTCCTGGTCGAAGACGTCCACCGCCGCGCCGGCGATGGTGCCCGCGCGCAGGGCGGCCAGCAGCGCGTCCTGGTCGACGATGGCCGCGCGGGAGGTGTTGACCAGGTAGCCCGTCGGCTTCATCAGGGCCAGCTCCGCCGCTCCGATCAGCCCTCGCGAGCGCGCGCCGAGCGCCAGGTGGACGGAGACGAAGTCGCTGCCACGCAGGAGCTCCTCCCGGGAGCCGGCGTGCGCCACACCCACCTCGGCGGCGCGTTCGTGGGTGAGGTTCTGGCTCCAGGCCACCACCTCCATGTCGAAGGCCAGGCCGATACGGGCCACCCTGGCCCCGATCTTCCCCAGGCCCAGCAGCCCGAGCCGCCGGCCCGCCAGGTCGGCGCCCAGCGTGCTCTGCCAGCGGCCTGCGGCGCGCAGCGCGGTGTTCTCCGGGACGATGCCGCGTGCCAGGCCGAGCAACAGCGCCCAGGTCAGCTCGACGGGCGGGGTCGACGAGCTCTGGGTGCCGCACACGGTGACCCCGTGCGCCTGGGCGGCGGCGAAGTCGATGACGGAGTTCCGCATGCCGGAGGCAACCAGCAGGCGGAGTCTGGGCAGTCGGGCCAGCAACGAGGCCGGGAACGGCACCCGCTCGCGGAGCGTGACGACGATATCGAAGTCGGCCAGGGCCGTGGCGAGCTCGTCCTCGCTGCCGAGGTGTTCCGCGAAGGTGACCACGTCCACCTCGCCGGCCAGGGTGGACCAGTCGGCGCTCGTGGTGGCCACACCCTGGAAGTCGTCGAGGACGGCACAGCGTTGCTGCATGTCGGTGTTCTCCCTGTTGGTCGCGGGTTCCTGCGGTGCCCCTGCCCGGCCCGCCGTCCGCGCGCCGCCCCCGTCGCCCGCGCCGTGGACGCGGGCGCGCGGGCCCGTCCCCGGTCCGGCGGTCGGGGGTGGCGTGGCGTCTGCCACGGGCACGGCCGGGTGCGGACGCTCGTCCACGGGCCGGTGACTACCGGGGGTGTTCGTGCTGCCTGGCCAGGCATTCGGGGCCTGATCGGTGCTTGGCGCCGGGGAAGTGCCGGTGTCACCATAGGCATATGCCCACGCTTCAGGAGACGGCCGCGGCCTCGCGCGTTCAGCCGAGCTGCCCTCCCCTTACCCGGCAGGAACTCTCCCCCGCGGACGCGGCGACCATGGCCGCGATGTTCAAGGCGCTCGGCGACCCGGTCCGGCTGCGGCTCTTCTCGAAGGTCGCCTCCCACCCCGACGGGGAGGCGTGTGTGTGCGACATCGCCGACGTCGGCGTCTCCCAACCCACCGTCAGCCACCACCTCAAGAAGCTGCGCGAGGCGGGCCTGCTGATTTCCGAGCGGCGCGGCACCTGGATCTACTACCGCGTCACCCCCACGGTCCTGGCCACCCTGTCCGTGATGCTCAGCAGCGCGCCGTAGGGCCGGGTCCGCTCAGGCGCCGCGCGACCCGCCGTGGGCACCACCGGCGGCGCGGGCCCGGGTGTGCCGGGCCCGCGGCGCCCGGTGCGTACCGGTGCCGGGCGGGTCACCACACGGCGACGGCCGCGTCGTCCACCGCGTCGAGGTCCGCGAAGAGGTCCTGGAGTCTGGCGCGTACGGCCTCCATGGCGGTGATGACCGAGGTGGCCAGGCCGATCGAGCGGACGGTGGGGGCGAGCGGGAGGGTGCGCTCACGGCCGTGGACGAGCCGGTGGCGGATACGGCGGGCGCTGGCGCCGACGGCGAGGGTGAGGCACATGGCCTGGCTGCCGTTGAGGTCACTGTCGCGTAGCCGGTGGTGGAGGCAGCCGATGCGCGCGTCGAGTTGGGCCTGGAGCAGGTACGCCTCGCCCGAGGCGCTGCCCAATGCCTCGGCCAGCGCCTCGGTGGCCCGGTGCGCCTCGTCGGCCAGGTCGAGCAGCGTACGGGGGCGCCCGTCCACGGTCGGCGGCACCGGCAGCCGGCCGGGTACGCGCACGCACCGCTGGGCGGGGTAGGGCTCGGGCCGGAAGTCCAGCGGCGCCTCCCGGGTGGGCACCACGGCCCAGTAGACCAGCGACCAGCCGCGTTCGGTGTCCAGGTGCTCGGTCACCGTCTCCAGGACGCCGGATTCGGCCGTGGCCAGTACCTCGTCCAGTGCCGTGTCGGTGTCAGCCGGCGGTGCCGTGTCGGTCGGCCGTGCCGTGTCGGTGTCGTGCCTCACTGCGTACCTCCAGACGCGAGACCCAGGTGGTCCTTGAGTTGGGCGCGGGCGCGGGCCAGGTTCTGGCGGACCGCGGCGGACGTCATGCCCAGGGCGGCGGCCATCTCGCTGGTGCTGAACCCGTCCATGTGCCAGGCCAGGACCTGGCGTTGCTTCATCGGCAGCCGCCCCAGGGCCGCGTAGACGTGGGTCTCCTGTTCGCGCAGGACGACGGTCTCCAGCGGGCTGGAGAAGACCTCGCGCTCGGGCGCGGCGTCGGTCAGTTCCTCCTCCGGGTGCGGGGACTGTCGCAGGAACATGCGCACGGCGACGGTGCGCAGCCACGCGGCGCGGCTCTCGATCAGGTGCCAGGACCGGAATGCCTCGATGAAGGCCGCCTGCGCGGCGTCGGCCGCCTCGTAGGGGTTGGCGCCGTAGCGCATGAGGAACCGGATCAGCTTGGGCATGTGCTGCCGGTAGTAGAGCGTGAAGTCCTCGCGCACCACCTCGTCGTCGGCGGCCGGGACGGAGGGCTCGCGCTGGCCCGGCAGGACCACGCCGACGGTGGGGGTGCCGTGCCGCACGTCATCCACGGGCGGTTCCCCTCGGCAGGACGACGCGGATGCTGACCTCGTCACCACGGTGGCGTTCGGCCAGCGTGCTGCCGGCCGGCAGCGCCCGCAGCCGCTCGTTGGTCCCCTGCTCCCGCAGCTGGAACAACCGCACGCGCACGCGCCCGTCGACCCAGCCGTACAGCAGGCGCGATCCCGCGAGGAACCCCGCGACGACGACTGCTGCGACCACGACCACCATGTGGCCTCCTCATCACTTCATGGCACGGTGCGGAGTGCACCGCGCTGTTCATGGAAGTGCGCCGAGCGTGGCGATGTGTGACATGAGCGTGAGGGGAAACCGCAGTGCTGCCGGTGTTCGGTCCGGCTTCTCGGTACGCGGGTGCCTCGCGAGGCGGCCGGGACCCGTGGGACGGCGGGCGGGCCCGGGCGTCACGGAGCGGCGGCCGGGAGCGGATCGGGCGGCACGTGGCGCAGGTCGGCCACGGTGGGGTGGCCCGGCACCCGGTCGCCGCGCGGGTCGCCGGCCCGGCGTACGCCGAGGACCTGCCAGCCGGCGGCGCGGGCGGCGTCCAGCTCCTCCCGTACGTCGCTGAGGAAGAGCGTGGCGTGGGCGGGCACACCCAGCCGGGTGGTGATGGCGCCGTAGGAGTCGGCGGCTCGCTTGCCGCCGGCGCTGACCAGGTCGAAGTAGTCGCACAGCAGCGGGCTGAGGTCGCCGTGGTCGCTGTGGGCGAACCAGTGGCGCTGCGCGGCCACCGAGCCGGAGGAGTAGATGGCGGTGACCAGGCCCGCGCGCCGCCAGCGGGCCAGGGCCGGCGGCACGTCGTCGTACACGTGCCCGCGCAGCTCGCCCCGCGCGTAGCCCTCGGCCCAGATCAGGCCCTGGACGTCCTTGAGTGGCGGGGCCTTGACGTCGGCGTCCGACCACGCGGCGAGCGCCGCCGCCGCGCCGCGCTCGTCCAGCTCCGGGTCCCCGGCGTGCGCGCGCACCTGGTGTAGGACCCGCTGCCCCTCCGTCGTGTCACGGTGGGCGGCGAGCCAGCCGGTCAGGCGCTCGCGCGCGTAGGGGAAGAGGACCTCGCGCACGTGCGCGGCCGATCCGGTGGTGCCCTCGATGTCGCAGACCACCGCGCGCACGGCGGGCCCGCTCACGCCGCCTCCGGCGCGAGCAGCGCGTCCAGGCGGGGAAAGCGCGCGGAGAGGGGGTCGCCGGTGAAGTCGCCCACCCAGCCGTCCTCGCGCTCGAAGAAGCGGATCGCGGTGAACTCGGGGCGTGGTCCCATGTCGAACCAGTGGCGGGTGCCGGCCGGTACGGACAGCAGGTCGCCGGCCTCGCACACCACCGCGTGCACCTGTCCGGCCAGGTGCAGGTAGAAGCAGCCGGCGCCGTGGGCGAAGAAGCGCACCTCGTCCTCGGCGTGCCGGTGCTCCTCCAGGAAGGTGGCGCGGGCCGTGGCGGCGCGCTCCCGCCAGGCGTCGCTGTCCTCGGGGTGCAGGCCGACCACGTCGACCAGGCGGAAGCCGGCGCGGGCGCGGAGCGCGGCCACCTCTGCGTGATAGCGCGCCAGCACCTCATCCGCCCCGGTCCCGGGGCTGACGACGCCGCGCACCGGCCAGTGGTCCAGGGTGACGGCGTGGGCGCGCAGCGTCTGGGCGACGCGCGCGCGGTCGCGGGTGCGCAGGGTCACCCGCTCGGGCGCGTCGTCGGGCATGACCTGGAGCAGGGTCACGGGGTCACCTCTCGTCGTCGTGCGGGGTCAGCGAAGCGGATTCGGTGAGCAGCAGCAGTTGGCAGATGGCTTCCACGCACTCCAGTCGGTCGCGGGCCTGTGCCAGGTCGCGGCCCCAGGTGGTGACGCCGTGATCGGTGATGAGCAGCGCGGGTGGCGCGTGCGGGGTGGTGGCGAGGTGGTCGGCCACGTCCTGGGCGATGCGCGGCACGTCCGGCCAGTTGGGGAAGACGGGCACCTCGGCGCTGCCGGGGTCGGCGAGTCCGAGGCCCTTGAGGAGTTCGAGGCGCTCGACGCGCAGCAGGCGCGGCCGTGTGCGGTCGCCGGCGCGGATGGCGGTGGCGGTGGCGTACGGCGCGTGGACGTGGATGACCGCGCGGGCGTCGGTCGTGCGGTAGACGGCGCTGTGGATGGTGGTCTCGGCGGAGGCGCGCAGCGGTCCACGGGTCACCTCGGCGCCGGTCCGCGCGTCCACGGCGACCGTGTCCCGCCAGGTCAGCTCGCCCTTGGCCCGGCCGCTCGCGGTGATCAGGGCGGTCGTGTCGGGCAGTCGCACCGAGAGGTTGCCGGCGGTGCCGGGCATCCACCCGCGCTCGTACAACTGGCGTGCGAGGCGGGCCAACCACCCGCCCGCCTCCTCGTGGGGGTGGGGGTTCTCGACGCTCATGTGGACACTCCGGGTCGCTCGCGGTCGGTGGGCCCCGGGCTCGCGGGCCGGGTCGCGCCCGGCGGCCGGGCGGTGGGCTCGGCGCCCGGCAGGAAGGTCCGGTTCTCGGAGACGATCGCGGTGATCAGTTCGGCGGGGGTGACGTCGAAGGCCGGGTTGTACGCGGCGGCGCCGGGTGGCGTGGTGGCCAGGCCGGCGTACGTGGTGACCTCGGCGGGGTCGCGCTCCTCGATGACGATGCCCGAACCGTCGGCGAGCCCTCGGTCCCAGGTGGACTCGGGCGCCACGACCACGAAGGGGATGCCGTGTCGGGCGGCGGCGATCGCGAGCCCGTAGGTGCCGATCTTGTTGGCCACGTCGCCGTTGGCGGCGATGCGGTCGGCCCCCACCAGCACGCAGTCCACCAGACCACGGGCCATCGCGGCCGGGGCGGCGGAGTCCACGCACACCCGGTAGGCGATGTCGGCCTGGCCCAGCTCCCAGGCGGTGAGTCGGGCACCCTGGAGCAGCGGCCGGGTCTCGTCCACCAACACCTCGCGCACCAGATCGCGTCGGCCGAGTTCGATGACGACGCCGAGCGCGGTGCCGACGGCGGCCGTGGCCAGCCGGCCGGTGTTGCAGTGGGTGAGCAGGCTCATCGGCCGCGCCGCCACACGCGACAGGACCAGGTCACAGGCGCGCGCCACGGCGGCGGCGCCCAGCGCGGCGTCCTCCGCCAGCATGGCCAACGCCTCGGCGAGGACGGCGTCGGGGCCGCCGGCCAGGTGCCCGGCGGCCCGGCGCACGGCCCAGGCCAGGTTGACGGCGGTGGGCCGGGCGGCGGCCAGCCGCGCGACGTCGGCCCGCACCGCGTCCGTGTCCAGCACGCCGTCGGTGTGGTGGTGGCGGGCCGAGAGGGCCACTCCGAGCGCGCCGGCGAGGCCGATGGCCGGCGCCCCACGGATGGCCAGCGAGCCGATGGCGGCCACGAGTTGATCCACGCTGGCCAGCCGCAGCACGCGGCTCTCACCGGGCAGCGCCCGCTGGTCGACGGCGACGATCACACCGTCGTCCCAGCTCAACGACGGCTGGCCGGCGGGCATGGGGTGGGACTGGGGCGCCGGCGCGACGCGGGCGCCGGTCGGGACACCGGGCGCGGGCCGCGCGCCCCTCTGGTCGTCCATCGGCCTTCCCTCGGGCTGGGACCGGGCCGCCCGCGCGGCCCCGGTCGTGGCGTGCCCCGCGGCCGGTGCCGCGGCGGTCGTACGGGAGTGGCGCCGGGCCCTGGCGAGCGCCGGCCGCCGCGCGCCGCGCCGGTCGGGGCGCCCCGGAAGACCCCGGCACACGAACAGCACACAAAGACGTCACACAAGGCCGCCATGCGGCGACATTACTCAGAAACAGGACAGATGACTGGCGGACGGAGCGGTCACGACGACATGCGCCTGGGGCGGCTCACGACGACGGCGCCGCGCCCCTCCGCACGCGGCACGCCCCAACTCCGCTGGCGGCGGGGCGGGTTCGAGGTCGATCGTATGTGCGCACCTCGTCGGCATGTCAATGGGCGCACATATCGACCGAGAGGTGGTCAATATCCGTCCGACATGCGGGCACATAGTTGACGGGAGGCGCAATCTACTGGTCCATTGGTTTCGTGAAGGGACAACAGCGCTTGGTCACCCGCGACCACATCGACTTCGGTCGGGTGTGGTCCGCCGCGTGTTGTCGCTAACGCGGCAGCGGGCCACCTGACCGGCCCATCCCTCTTTCGGTAGCCCCGTCGCGGGCCGCCTCGCCCCCACCGCTCCACCGTCGCGCAGCCCCTCCCCCAGGGTGGGCCGACCGCGCGCCCGGTAGCGCACTGCCGCCACCCCGCCGCGTGTCCGCGTCAGCCGCGCCCGCACCCCCCGTGCGCCGCGCCTCCCGCGTCCCTTCGGTTCCCTACCCGCCTCTTCCGCCGCTCCGACGGCCCTCGAATCGCGCCGGCCGTCGGCGTGCCGCCCCCCTTATCTCTTCGTGAAAGGCCCTCTCCCATGCCTGTGGAATTTCTTGGCATAGCCGCCACCAACGACGGTTCCGAGACCACCCCCCGCTCCGGTCCGGCCTTCGACAAGGACTACACGATCCGCCTCGCCCGGGCCCACGAGGAGTACGGCTGGGACCGGGTGTTGTTCGCCTACGCCTCCGGCGCCCCGGACCCCGCTCCGGCCGCCGCGTACCTGGCCAGCAAGTTGGACACGCTCCAGATCCTGCTGGCCCACCGGCCCAACGTCTCGTACCCCACCTTCGCCGCCAAGACCTTCGCCACCCTGGACCAGATCAGCGACGGCCGGCTCACGGTGCACTTCATCACCGGTGGCAACGACCACGAGCAGCGGCGTGAGGGCGACACGCTGACCAAGGACGGGCGTTACAGCCGCACCCGCGAGTACATCCAGCTCGTCAAGAAGATCTGGACCACCCGCGACCCCTTCGACCACGAGGGCGAGCACTACCAGTTCCACGACTTCGTCGCCGACGTCTTCCCGGTCCAACAGCCGCGCCCCGGCGTCTCGTTCGGCGGTTCCTCGCCCGCGGCGTACGCGGCCGGCGCCGCCGAGGCCGACATCTACTGCCTGTGGGGCGAGCCGCTGGCCAAGACCGCCGAGCAGATCGAGGCGGTCAGGGTCGCCTCGGCGGCGGCCGGGCGCACCGACGTCCCGCGCATCCAGGTGGCCTTCCGTCCGATCATCGCCCCGACCGAGGAACTGGCCTGGGAGAAGGCGCACCGGACGGTCGGGGCCATCAAGGACCGGCGGGCCCAGGGGTTGCCGCGCTACCACCGCAACGGCGCGCCGCAGAACACCGGTTCGCAGCGGCTGATCGCGATCGCGGAGGAGGGCGAGCGCTACGACCGCGCGCTGTGGACCCCGACGGCGGCGGCCACCGGCGGCGCGGGCAACTCCAACGCGCTGGTCGGCACGCCCGAGACGGTCGCCCAGGCCCTGTTGGACTACTACGACCTGGGCGTGGACATCCTCTCGGCCCGTGGGTACGCGCTGTTGGACGACGCCATCGACTTCGGACGGTACGTCATCCCGATCGTGCGCGAGGAGGTCGCCAAGCGCGACGCCGAGCGCGCGGCGGGCGGCGCCCAGCCCCTCGCGGCGGTGCGCGGATGACCTCCGTCACCCAACCCCCCGCCGACCTCACGGTCATCCAGGTCCCGGTCTCCCATCCGCTGGTCGAACCGCTGTTGCGGGAGCTCGGCGACGAGTACACCGCGCGCTACGGCGGCGACGCCCACGAGGAGTTGGCCCGCTACCCCGACGAGGAGTTCACGCCCGCGCACGGCGGGACGCTGCTGCTGCTCCTGGAGGGCGGCGACCCGGTCGCCGGTGGCGCCTTCCGCCGCTACGACCCCACGACCGCCGAGCTCAAGCGGATCTGGACGCACTCCGCGCACCGCCGTCGCGGCCTGGCCCGGCAGGTGGTGGTGGAGCTGGAGCGGGTGGCCGGCGAGCGCGGCTACCAGCGCGTCTACCTGACCACCGGGCCGCGCCAACCCGAGGCCCGTGGCCTCTACCTGGCCACCGGGTACACGCCGCTCTTCGACACCGAGGCCGACCCGGAGACGATCGGGCCCCTCCCGTTCGAGAAGTACCTCACCGCCGAACACCCCCCGAACCGACCGTGAGCAGGACCACGATGGGACTCAGTACCGACTCCGCGCCGCCCGACCTCGGCGGCGCCACCACCACGCTCCGCAAGGACGACCCCGACGACCCGAGCGCGCTTCGGGTGATCCCCACCCGCCACTACTGGCGGTGGGTGGCCGCCGCCGGCGTGCTCGTCGTCGCCGCCCAGTTCGCCCACGGCCTGATCACCAACCCGGTCTGGGAGTGGGAGGTCTTCCGCTCGTACGTACTGTCCGAGTCGATCGTCTCGGCGGTCGGCCTGACCCTCCAACTCACCGTGTACGCGCAGGTCCTGGGCTTCGCGCTGGGCACCGTCCTGGCGTTCATGCGGCTCTCGCGCAACCCGGTCCTGCAGACCGTCGCCTGGGCCTACATCTGGATCTTCCGGTCCATCCCGATGATCGTGCAGCTGGTGTTCTGGTTCAACCTGAGCGCCCTGTACGAGCGGCTGGGGGTCGGCATTCCCTTCGGCCCCGTCTTCTGGTCCGTGGACAGCAACGACCTGATCGGCACCATCGGCGCCGCGCTGATCGGGCTGTCCCTGCACCAGGCCGCCTACGCCGCCGAGATCGTGCGCGGCGGTGTCATCTCGGTGGACCACGGCCAGCTGGAGGCCGCGGCGGCGCTGGGCATCCCCCGGCTGCGGCAGGTCCGGCGGATCGTCCTGCCGCAGGCCATGCGCGCGATCCTGCCCACCGCGGGCAACGAGATCATCGGCCTGCTCAAGGGCACCTCGGTGGTCTACGTCATGGCCATCGGCGAACTCTTCTACCAGGTGCAGGTGATCTACGGCCGCAACGGTCAGGTCATCCCGCTGCTCATGGTCGCCACCGCCTGGTACGTGTTCTTGACCTCCGTGCTGTCCATCGCGCAGTACTACGTCGAGCGGTACTTCGCGCGTGGCGCCAACCGCACCCCGCCCCCCACACCACTGCGCCGCGCCCGCGACGCCGTGGCCCGCCTGCGGGCCCAGGCACCGCGGACGCCCGCGACCGCCCAGGGAGGCAAGGCGTGAACGACGTCATGGTGGACGTGCGCGGCGTCCACAAGAGCTTCGGCGCGCTCCAGGTGCTGCGCGGCGTGGACCTCACGGTGCGCGCGGGCGAGGTGACCGCGCTGCTGGGCCCCTCCGGTTCGGGCAAGTCCACCCTGCTGCGGGTCATCAACCACCTGGAGAAGGTCAACCGGGGGTGGATCAGCATCGACGGCGAGCTGATCGGCTACCGCCGCTCCGGGGACAAGCTGTACGAGCTGCGCGAGCGCGACATCCTGCGCCAGCGCACCCATATCGGCTTCGTCTTCCAGCACTTCCACCTCTTCCCGCACCTGACCGTCCTGGACAACGTCATCGAGGCCCCGGTCGCCGCGCTGCGCCGGCCACGCAAGGAGGCCGTGGCGAACGCGGAGCGACTGCTGGAGCGGGTCGGCCTCGCGGACAAGGTCGACGCCTATCCCCGCCAGCTCTCCGGCGGGCAGCAGCAGCGGGTGGCCATCGCCCGCGCGCTGGCCCTGGAACCCAAGGTGCTGCTCTTCGACGAGCCCACCTCGGCGCTCGACCCCGAACTGGTCGGCGAGGTGCTGGACGTGATCAAGGACCTGGCGCGTACCGGCACCACGATGATCATCGTGACCCACGAGATCGGTTTCGCCCGCGAGGTCGCCGACACCGTGGTGTTCCTGGACGAGGGCGTCGTCGTGGAACAGGGGCCGCCCGCCACCGTGCTGGACGCCCCTCGGCACGAGCGCACCCGCGCGTTCCTGTCCAAGGTGCTCTGACCAGCCCCCCGTTCCATCGCTCACGCTCTGCCCGCAGGCAAGGAGAACAACCCATGCGCACCCTGACCACCACCCGCACCACGGCCACGGCACTCGCCTTCACCGCCACCCTCGCCCTCGCCGCCTGCAGCAACCCCTCGGAGGGCGGAACCACCGAGGTCGCCGCCACCTCGGGCACCCGAACGAAGATCAACCTGACCCCGGACCAAAGACGCGTGACCACGCCCAAGGTGGACGCGATCGCGGCCAAGGTGCCGGCCAAGATCCGGCAGAAGGGCACCCTGGAGGTGGTCAACTCCTCCGGTCCGGCGGCACCGTTGAACTTCTACGCCACCGACAACAAGACCCTCATCGGCGTGGAGACCGACATCGCCGCCCTGATCGCCAACGTGCTGGGCCTCAAGCCCGAGTTCACCTCGACCTCGTGGGAGAACATCTTCGTCGGGCTCTCCAGCGGCAAGTACGACCTGGGCGCCAGCAACATCACCGTCACCGAGGAGCGCAAGGACCGCTACGACTTCGCCACCTACCGCAAGGACGACCTCGCCTTCGAGGCCCGCAAGGGCAGCGGGCTCAAGGTCGAGGGGCCGGCCGACGTGGCGGGCAGGACGGTCGCCGTGAGCTCGGGCACCAACCAGGAGAAGCTGCTGGTGGAGTGGAGCAAGGAGAACGAGCGGGCCGGCCGCAAGCCGGTGAACATCAAGTACTACCAGAACGCGACCGACACCTATCTCGCGCTCGAGTCCCGCCGCATCGAGATCTACCTCGGCCCCAACCCGAACGCCGCCTACCACGCGGCGGCCACCGGCAAGACCGAGATCATCGGCAACAAGTCGGGGGCCGGCTCCTCCCTCCAGGGCCTGATCGCCGCCACCACCAAGAAGGACAACGGTCTGGTCGGGCCGATGGCCGAGGCGCTCAACGAGGTCATCAAGAACGGGTCCTACGCCAAGGTCCTGGAGCGCTGGGGCCTGAGCAACGAGGCCGTGGCCAAGTCGGAGATCAACCCGCCCGGCCTGCCGCGGACCAACAAGTAGCCACCCACGGCCCCGGCGCCCCTTCCCCGCCGGCGCCGGGGCCCCCTCCGCGCACCGCACGCCCGGCCCACGCCCCGAAGGACATCCCATGCGATTCCAGGTTCTGACCATAGGCAGCCACGCTCCCCACCCGCTGACCGGCGCGCTCAGCTCGGCGGCCGACCGTCTCGCCGAGGTGGTGGAGACGGGCGTGGTGGCCGAGGAGCTGGGCTTCGACGGCTACGCGGTCGGCGAGCGCCACGCCGGCGCGTTCCTGTCCTCCAGCCCCACGGCACTGCTGGGCGCCCTGGCCGCCCGCACCTCCCGCATCCGGCTGCTGACCGGCGTCACCGTGGTCGCCATCCTGGACCCGGTACGGGTGGCCGAGGACTACGCCACCTTGGACCAGCTCTCCCACGGCCGCGTCGAGCTGGTGATCGGCAAGGGTGCGGAGATGGGCCACTTCGACCTGTTCGGCCTGGACGAGGGCCTCCAGTGGGAGTACCAGGCCGAGAAGTACGAGCTGCTGCGCAGGCTGTGGAGCGAGGAGAAGGTGACCTGGCAGGGCCAGTTCCGGCCGCCGCTCACCGAGGCCACCACCGTGCCCCGCCCCTTCGGCCAGCGCCCGCCGCGCGTCTGGCACGGCTCGGCCACCAGCCTCAACTCACCCGAGCTGGCCGCCCGGCACGGCGACCCGCTCTTCAGCGCCAACGCCGTCCAGCCGCGCGCCGCCTACGTCCGGCTCATCGACCACTACCGCGAGCGCTTCGCGGCGTACGGACACGACCCGGCCCACGCGTACGTCGGCGCGGGCTCGGGCGGCCTGTTCCTGGCGGACACCACCCAGCAGGCCATCGCCAGGTTCAAGGACTTCTACGAGGCGCGCGTCCAGCAGACGTACAAGCCGCACCTGGCCGACAAACCCGGCTACAACACGCCCTTTCGCACCATCGAGGACGCCATCGCCGACGGGCCGCACCTCATCGGCAGCCCGCAGCAGATCATCGACAAGATCCTCGACTTCCACCAGGTCTACGGGCACGATCTCCAGTCCATCACCGTCGACAGTTCCGGGCTCGCTCTGCCCGAACAGATCGAGCAACTCCGACGCTTCGCGGAGGAGGTCGCTCCGGTGGTGCGGCAGGCCGCGCCCACCACGTTGTGGCAGCGCCCGGCCCACGAGGAGCGGACTGCCGCGACAGGGCCGTGACCTGGCCTGCGTCCGGAATATGGAATCGTATTCGGACCTTCTTGACCGTCCGAACCCCCACTGGTTGGATTGATGACATGAGGAAACAGGACTCCAAACGACGACGCCGAGCCAATTTCGCGCGTTTTTCGGTGTCCTGTTGTCATCGGTGATTTCCAGCAGACACACCGAAGAAGCGTTCGGTATCGGCCATCTAGCCTCTGACCTGTGGCCACGTGAAGCGGACGGCCCTGGACACTGAGCCCCGCATTCCACATTTCGTACGACGGGATCGCGCGCCACAGGGAATTCCGTACGTCCGCACGGCGTTCCCTTTCCGCGTCCGCTGATTCCGTTGTTCGATTCCGATACCGATTCCACGACTTTCCTCATCCGACTTCGCACAGTGCAACCAGGCTCCGTCATCCGCCTGCCCGCAGGGTGCACTGATCTTGTGGCTGGTGGAGTGGGACACACGGCGTGCGCGGTGGCCGGGCGTTGACCAGCCCGTCGTCCGCCGCCCGTGCTTCCCGGAGCGCCCTGACCACGCACTCCGATCAGGCCGGCCGGCGCGTGCGCGCCACCGCCGCGATCGAGTCTGTCGATTCCCCGAAAGGTCCCGACCATGGCCACAGTCCTGTCCGTCTCCGGCAGCCCGTCCCCCACCTCACGGACCGCCCGGCTGCTGCGTCACCTCGATACCCGCCTCGTGGACCAGGGGCACGAGGTGATCCCCCTCGACGTGCGGAACATCCCGCCCGGCGCCCTGCTCGGGGCCGATTTCCAGCACCCGGCGATCGTGGAGGCCACGGGCCTGTTCGCCCGCGCGCAGGGCGTGGTGGTCGCCACGCCCATCTACAAGGCCGCCTACTCCGGACTGCTCAAGTCGCTCCTCGACCTGCTGCCGCAGTACGCGTTGACCGGTAAGACCGTGCTGCCGCTGGCCACCGGTGGCAGCATCGCGCACGTGCTGGCCATCGACTACGCGCTGCGCCCGGTGCTCAACTCCATGGGTGCCGCGCACATCACGCAGGGCTGGTTCACCCTCGACAAGGACCTCGCCGTCGGCGACGACGGCTCGCTGACCATCGCCCCCGGCGCGGTCGGCGCCGTGGAGCAGGCCGTCGACCAGTTCTCGGCGGCGCTCGGGGGCCGGCGCACCGTGCTGGCGGCCACCGGCTGAGCACCGCCGTGCCGGCGGGCGAGGCCGAAGCGCCGCTCCACACCGGCGCGTTGACCACCCGCCGCCCGGCTCACCCGCGAAAGGCGTGCCCCCCATGAGTCTCACCTTCCACTGGTTTCTGCCCACCAACGGCGACAGCCGCCATGTCGTCGGCGGCGGGCACGGCACCCCGGTCACCGCGGCCGGCGGCGACCGCCCACCCACGGTCGGCTATCTGACGCAGATCGCCCGCGCGGCCGAGGATCTCGGCTTCGTCGGCGCGCTGACGCCGACCGGCGCCTGGTGTGAGGACGCCTGGCTGACCACCGCCATGGTCAGCCAGCACACCGAGCGGCTGAAGTTCCTGGTCGCCTTCCGCCCCGGCTTCATCTCGCCGACCCTCGCGGCACAGATGGCCGCCACCTACCAGCGCCAGACCGGCGGCCGACTGCTGCTGAACGTCGTCACCGGCGGCGAGAGCCGCGAGCAGCGGGCGTACGGCGACTTCCTGGACAAGGACGCGCGCTACGCCCGTACGGACGAGTTCCTGCGGGTCGTGCGGGCGCTGTGGCGGGGCGAGCGGGTGGATCTGGCGGGCGAGCACCTGCGGGTGGCGGACGCACGGCTGACCCAGGTGCCCGACCCGGTGCCGGAGATCTACTTCGGCGGCTCGTCACCGGTCGCCGGCGAGGTGGCGGCCCGCCACGTGGAGGTGTACCTCACCTGGGGCGAGCCCCCCGCCCAGGTGGCCGAGAAGATCGCCTGGGTGCGGGGGCTGGCCGAGCGGGAGGGCCGTGACGTCCGGTTCGGCATCCGACTGCACGTCATCACGCGGGACACCGCCGAGCAGGCGTGGGCGGAGGCGTCGCGACTGCTGGACGGCTTCGACCCGACCACCGTACGCGCGGTCCAGAGCGGGCTCGCCCGCAGCGAGTCCGAGGGCCAGCGGCGGATGCTGGCCCTGCACGGCGGCGAGCGGGACCACCTGGAGATCCACCCGAACCTGTGGGCCGGTATCGGCCTGGTACGCGGCGGCGCGGGCACCGCGCTGGTCGGCAGCCACGACGAGGTGGCGGAGCGGATCACCGAGTACCACCGGCTGGGCATCGACGAGTTCGTCCTCTCCGGCTACCCGCACCTGGAGGAGGCGTACTGGTTCGGCGAGGGCGTCCTGCCGCGCCTGGCCGCCCGGGGCCTGTGGTCCCACCCGAGCAAAGGGGGGCCCGCCGCGCGCCTGCCGCTGGCGGCGGCCGCGGGCGGACGATGAGCGCGGCACCCGCCGGCTGAGGCGCGGCGAGTCGGGGCGTCGGGGACCGCCCGGCCGGCCCTCCAGGGCGACGCGACCGGGGCCGACCGCCCCGACCAGGCCCCTCCCCGGCCCGCCGCCCGGCGGCGCCCGTAGGATCTCCGGCTGGCCGGCCGTCTCGGACCCCCGCGCGGTGCGCGCGGGCGCCACGGGGCGCCGGCCGGCCCGGTGGCGGACCCACGCGGCCGGGCGGGGGCGGGGGCGCGGCGGCGTTCCCGCGCGTTCGGTCTCGCGTGACGTGAGGGGAAGGGGACCCGTGATCGCCACCATCCTGCCCGCCGGGGTCGCCGTGGCGGACTCCTTCGGCGACCTTCCGGAGGCTCGCCTCCTGCCGGCGGAGGAGGCGGGCATCGGTAACGCCGTCGCCTCGCGCCGCGGCGAGTACACCACAGTGCGCCACCTCGCCCGGCGCGCCATGGCCGAGTTGGGGCTGCCCGCCGTCGCCGTACTCCCCGGCCCCCGCCGCGAGCCGCTGTGGCCGACGGGGGTGGTGGGCAGCATGACGCACTGCGCCGGCTACCGCGCCGCCGCACTGGGCTTGGACCACCGGCATGCCGCGATCGGCATCGACGCCGAGCCGCACCAGCCGTTGCCCGAGGGGCTGGTGGCCAAGGTCGCCCGTCCCGACGAGCTGCCCCGGTTGGCGCGGCTGACGGCCGAGCACCCCGAGGTGCGGTGGGACCGGCTGCTGTTCAGCGCCAAGGAGGCCGTCTACAAGGCGTGGTTCCCGCTGGCCCGGCGCTGGCTCGGCTTCCAGGACGCGACGCTCGACTTCGACCCCGGGGCCGGCACCTTCGTCGCCACCCTGCACGCGGCCGGCCCCGTGGTGGCGGGTACGCCGCTGACCCGGATGGGCGGGCGGTGGCGTGTCCACGACGGGCTGATCGTCACGGCCGTCACCGTCGACGGGGCCCGCCGCGCCCCGGAGCCGGCCCGGCACGCCCCGTAGGGCGACCCGTACAGCGACTCGTACGGCCGCCGACGGCGGGTCCGGGGGCGTCCCGGGGACGGCAGCCGGCCCCGGGCCGAGGACGCCAGTGTGACCCCGCCCCGGTGTGGGGCGGGCCGGGCCGGGGCGCGCGCACCCGCCCCGGCCCGGCCCTCGTGCGGGCTCGCGCCCGGGTGCCGCTCAGGCGCGGCCCGGCACCCGGCCCAGGGTGCGGATCGGGCGGGCCAGCAGGAGGGAGGCGGCGGTGAGGAGGGCGACCACGACGCCCACCATGAGCACCCCGTCGGTGCTGAACGCGCCCACGGCCGGGCCCGCCAGCGCGCTACCGACGGGGAACATGCCGACGGAGCCCGCGACCTCGTAGGCGTGCACCCGGTTCAGGACCTCGCCCGGCACCTGGGTCTGCACGCTGGTGGCCCACATGACGCCCCAGAAGGTGATGCCGACGCCGACCACGATCTGGGCGAGGGCCAGCAGCCACACCGGCCAGTCGAGCACGATGCCCAGCGGGTAGAGCGGGTAGGCCAGCATGGCCACGGCTCCGGCGGCCAGCGGCCGGGCGGGCTTGTAGCGCATCGCCAGCACGCCGCCGGCCACGGTGCCCGCGCCGAAGGCGCAGTTGAGCAGGCCGAAGGCGGTGGCGCCGTGTTCGGGCACGATCACGCCGGCGGCGATGGAGAGCTGGGGGCCCCAGGAGAGCACGGCGAAGAACATCCAGATCACGATGACGCCCCACAGCCAGTCGCGGGAGCGGAACTCCTGCCAGCCGACCACCAGGTTGCGCCACAGGCTCTCGTCGGCCGGTGGGGCGGGCACCGTCCCCAGCCGCAGGGCGAACAGGCAGACGGCGCTGGTGCCGTAGGCGACGGCGGAGATCACCATCACCGCGCCGGTGGCGGACACGCCGACCAGCACACCGGCCAGCGCGGGCCCGCCCAGCGCGGTGAACGCCTCGGATATGCGCAGCACCCCGTTGGCGCCCTGCACGTCCCGGGCGACCAGCGGGACGGTTGACGAGGCGCCGGGCTGGAACATCGCGTTGGCGATGCCGACGACCACCAACAGCGCGTACAGGTGCCACAGGCGGTCGATGCCGACGAAGAAGAGGAAGGAGAGGAGCACATGGGCGGTGAGGTTGGACAGGTCGGCGGCGATCATCATGCGGCGGGCGGTGAAGCGGTCGGCGAGCACCCCGCCGAAGATGACCAGTCCGGCGAAGGGGCCCACCAGGAAGGCCATCGCGTAGCCCGCCGTGCTCAGGCTGTGCCCGGAGCTGAGCAGTCCGGCCGAGACCGCGACCGGCAGCATGGCCCAGCCGAGCAGACCGGAGCTGCGGGCGGTGAAGTAGAACTGGAAGTTACGGGACCAGATCGCCGGTTCCCCGGCCGGCGGCGCCTCGGCGGGCCGGTCCTGGGTCTGCGCAGACGTCATCGCCGCGGTGGGCTCTGCCGAGCGATCTTCCATGACTCTTCAGTTCTCCAGTCGTAGGTCGTGACGTGCGTGGACTGCGGGGTGGTCGTGCGCGGCGCGGCGCCCGCGGGCGTCATGGAGGTCGTGGGCCGCGCGCGGCTGCGGGGTCGTGTGGTGCGCGTGGACCCGGTGGCCGGTGGGCGCGGCGCGGCGTCCGGTGGTACGCGTGCGGCGACGGCTGCCACAGGGTGCCACGGCACGGTGGCCGTGGCCCGGCCCGGGTGGTGCGCGGCGTGCGTCGGGGCTCGCCCGCCCCGCCCCGTCGGGGCCGACCGGGGCGGGGCGGCGGTCACGGTCGGGCGGCGGGGGTCGCCGGTGCGGGGTCGCCCGCCATCCGGGTCGGCGCGGGCAGGTCGCTCACCGTGACCAGTTCCAGGCCGCGTTCCAAGAGGCCCTCGATGATCGTCGGGAGGGCCAGGACGGTCTGGCCACGGTCGCCGGCGCCCTCGTGCATCAGCACCACCGAACCCGGCTCGACCGCCCTCAGGACGGTCTCGGCGATCCGCTCCGGGCCGGGCCGCGACCAGTCGTGGGAGTCCACGTCCCACAGCGTCAGCGTGGAAGGGTGCTCCGCCAGGGTGGCCAGCACCTCCGGGTTCACCCCGCCGTACGGTGGGCGGAAGCGCGCCGGGGCCTGGCCGGTCACCCGCTCCACCGCCTCCGCCGTGCGGTCCAGTTGCTCGCGCAGCTGGTCCGGTGTCAGGTCCGGCAGGAAGGGGTGCGACCAGGTGTGGTTGCCCACCTCGTGGCCGCCGGCGGCGAGTTGGCGTACGAGGTCGGGCAGGGCCACGACGTGGTGGCCGACGCAGAAGAACGTGGCGCGCACGTCGTAGCGGTCCAGGATCTCCAGCACCTGACCGGTGTGCACGGGGTCGGGCCCGTCGTCGAAGGTGAGCGCGACGCGCGGGGTGTCCCGGTGGCCGTGCTCGAAGCAGCGACCGGTCGCCGTCAGCTCCGCCCGCAGGGGCGCGGCGGCCCGCACGCCGTCGTCGTACTCCTCGGCGCGGCCGGTGAGGGTGCCGCCCTCGGCGGTCACCGGGGCCAGCGCGTCGGGCGTGTGGACCGCCCGCTCCGCGAGCCGGCCGGCCGCGACGGACCCGAACCGGGGCCGGGCGGGCAGCAGCCAGGGGTCGGCCCGGTAGACCTCCAGGCCGGCGGCCGTCATCGGGCCGTCCAGCAGGCCGTTGGTGCTGTCGAGCACGACGCCCACCGGCTCGTCGCGGCCCAGGTCCGCCAGCCAGCCCATGAGCGCGGCGACCTGGTCGGCGCGCCAGGCGCTCGGCTCCACCACCCGGTGCCCCGCGGCGTCCAGGATCTCGACCTCGTAGCCGGCGTCCGTCCAGGCGATTCCCGCGTACCACTTGCTCATGCCGCCTCCTCCCCCGCGATCGCCGCGGCGACCACCAGTTCCTCGATCCCCCGCAGATACCGTTCCATGTCCTGCCGGGACAGGACGGCCGGGTCGGCGGTCATGGCCAGCTCCAGGGCGCCGGGGGCGGTCAGGGCGTCCACCGCCACCGACACGTTCACCCGGGGCAGGAACTCCGTCGGCCAGCTCAGCCGGGTGCGCTCACGCAGCGCGCTGAGCGGCGCCTCGGGCCGCTCGACGGTCTCGAACGGTCCGCTGCCCGGGTCCCGGGTGTCGTTCCACCAGCACGAGTGGTCGGCCGCCTCGCCGCGTGCGACCAGGCCGGCCACCTCCCGGTCCAGTGCCCACTTGTCGTATCCGGCGTGCCGGAAGGCGGTGAAGGAGACGGATCGGGTGCGGCGTACCGCGTCCTCGAAGTCCTTGTCCGCGTCGGGGAGGTGGAAGACGGCCTCCTGGGCCATCGAGCTGACCGACTCGGCGGCGGCCGGCTGGAAGCGGTTGCTCACCACCACCTGGAACAGGACGTCGGAGCTCCCGGACATCCTGGCCAACTGGTGGGAGGCCGCCCCGAGCAGCACCGCGGCGTCGCTGACGCCCAGGGTGACCGCCACCCGTTCGACGGCGACGGCCAGCGCGGGCGAGCTGAGCAGCGCGTTGGGGAACATCCGGCCCGGCTCGTTCTTGGCCAGCTCCGGCGCCGCGGGGTTCAGGAAGATCGTGCGGGGGCCGGCGGTCAGGCGCTCGCGCCAGTAGCGGCGGGCCCCCTCGTCCCGACGGCGGCCGAGGGGTGACGCCTGGACCGCCGCGGCGTCCAGGGGCTGGAGGGCGGGGCGTGCCCGGAGCAGTGCCTCGGCGCTCTCGCCCGACTCGATCAGCTTCAGGTCGCGGAGCATGCGCCCCTCGGCCCACAGGTCCATCGCGGCGTGCGAGGCGGCCAGCACCAGCCGGTGGGCCCGCCCCTCGCACTCGACGAGGCCGACCCGTAGGGGCCACTGCTCCGCGTGGTCGAAGGAGCGCCCCGCCAACTCCTCCATCAGTATGTCGCCGACGCCCCGTGCCTGGTGCGGCGCGCACGTGCGCACGGTGACCGGGAGCTGGCCGGTGCCGTCCACGACCTGAGTCAGGCCGTCCTCGCCGACCGGCAGCAGTCGGGTGTGCAGGCTGTCGTGCATGCGCAGCAGCTCGGTGAGGTCCGCGAGCACGCGTATCGCGGGGCGGGGTGGGTCGAGGGGGAGGTTGAGCCGCAGGTTGTACCGGGGGGCGTCGTCACCCAGGCGGGTGACCACGCCCCAGATCGCCCGCTGCCCCCAGGTGGCCGGGCCGGTGCCGGCCCTCGCGGAGTCCAGCGTGATGGTCCGCTGCTCGACCGTGGTCATCGTGTGTTCCACACCTTCTCTTGGGTTGCCTCGTGCGACGCCTGGGGGTTGGGTGGACGCGTTGTGGCTAGTCCAGGCCCTGGGAGATGACCAGGCGTTGGATCTGGTTGGTGCCCTCGACGATCTGCAACAGCTTGGCCTCGCGCATCCAGCGCTCGACCGGGTGGTCGGCGACGTAGCCGGCGCCGCCGAGCACCTGCACCGCGTCGGTGGTCACCTTCATCGCCATGTCGGTGGCGAACAGCTTGGCCTTGGCCGCCTCCAGCGAGTACGGCAGGCCGGCGTCCTTCAGGCGGGCGGCGGCCAGGGTGAGTGCGCGGGCCGCGGCGATCTGGGTGGCCATGTCGGCCAGCAGGAAGCCGACGCCCTGGAAGGAGATGATGCGCTGCCCGAACTGCTGGCGCTCCTTGGCGTAGCGCACGGCGTAGTCGGCGGCGGCCTGGGCGATGCCCACCGCGCAGGCGGCGATGCCCAGCCGGCCGCAGTCCAGGGCGCCCATGGCGATCAGGAAGCCCTTGCCCTCGCGGCCGATCAGCCGCTCGGCCGGCACCCGCGCGTCCTCGAAGCCGACCTGGGCGGTGGGGTTGGCCCACACACCCAGCTTGCGCTCCGGCTCGTGGAAGACCATGCCGCTTGTGTCGGCGGGGGCCACCAGGCAGGACAGTCCCCGGGCGCCGGGCCCGCCGGTGCGGGCGAAGACGTTGTAGAAGTCGGCCTGACCGGCGTGGGTGACCCAGGACTTGGTGCCGGTGACGTGGTAGCCGTCGTCCTCGCGTACCGCCCGGGTGGTGAGCGAGGCGGCGTCCGAACCCGCCTCGGCCTCGGAGAGGCAGTACGCGCCGAGGAGTTCGCCGCCGAGCATGTCCGGGAGCAGCTCCTCGCGCTGGGCCTGGGTGCCGTAGGTGGCGGTGCCGAAGCAGGCGAGGGTGTGCACGTTGACCGCCTCGGCCACCGCGAACCAGTGGTAGGCGATCTCCTCCAGCGCCTGGAGGTAGACCTCGTACGGCTGGCCGCCGCCGCCGTACTCCTGTGGGTAGGGCAGGCTGAGCAGGCCGGCCTTGCCCAGCGTGCGCACGATCTCCCGGGGGAAGGCGTGGGCCGCCTCGAACTCGGCTATGTGCGGCGTGAGTTCACCGGCGGCGATCTCCCTGACCAGGCCGAGGAGCTCGGCCGCCTCCTCCGTGGGCAGGATGCGCTGGACCTTCATCGGACGACCTCCGTGCGGGTTCGGGTGTGGTGAGCGGGGCGGGCGGGCCCCCGCCCGTGGGGCGCGGGCCCGCCTGCTCCGGGGCTGCTCCGGGGCGGGGGCACCTTGGAGCGGCCGGGGTGGGTGCGGTCAGCTCCGGGTCCACGCGGTGGTCTCGGGCCAGTGTCGGCCGACCCGGCGTACGGCGTAGTCCCAGTAGGAGCGGACGGAGAGGTCGGCGTAGATGAAGTCCTGCTTGGCGGCCACGTCCTGGTCGGTGGACCAGGCGTAGGGGATGCCGGTGCCCTCGGCGGTCAGTTGCAGGCGGCAGGCCCGCTCCAGGACCTGGGCGAAGACGGCGGCGTGCCGCACGCTCTTGCCGACGATCACCCCGCCGTGGTTGCGCAGCAGGACGGCCGGGTGCTCGCTGAGGTCCTTGGCGATGTGGTCGCCGGTCTCGATGTCCAGGACGGTGTTGCTGGTCTCGGTGAACAGGCCGATCCGGTCGCGGAAGTAGGCCCCGTCGTGGGAGATGGGACGCATCGGCAGGTCGGTGGCGCCGAAGAGCAGGGTGTACGGGGCGTGGCTGTGGACGATGCCGTTGACATCCGGCCGGGCCCGGTAGATGGCCTGGTGGAGCGGCAGTTCGGGCGGCGCCAGCGAGGGCGCGGGCTGGGTGTGGTCCACGGAGCAGCGGACCACGTCCTGGGGGGCGGCCTCGTCGAAGCCGACCAGCGCGCCCTTGATGAAGAACTCGTCCCGGCCGGGTATCCGGGCCGATATCTGGCCCTGGTTGAAGTCGTCGTGCCCGTCCAGGGAGAGCATCCGGGCGCCGACGGCCACCTGCAGGACGAGCCGTCGCTCGGCCGGGTTCAGCGGCTGCGGTTCATCGGTGGTCATGCCGTGTTCCTCGCTGTCAGGTCGTCGTAGACGGTGCGCATGGTGACCAGGCCCGGCGGCGCGGTACGGGCCCAGTGGACGGCGGCCAGCGCGCCCCGGGCGGGCACGGCCCAACTGCCGACGTGGTGCCGCACGTGCAGCGCCTCGCCGTCCCAGGTGTGGGTCAGCTCGTGTTCGCTGACCGGCAGTCCGGCCCGCTCGTCGGCGATGTCGGCCACCTGCTGGCCGCTGGCCCGGGACCAGGTGCGGGCCAGGGACAGGGCGGTGGCGCTGGGGCGGTGTGCCTTGCCCAGCGGGTGCCGTTCGCGCACGGTGGTGGTCGCGGCGAAGTGGCCTGTGGCCAGGGTGGCGGTGAACTCGGCGACGCGTGTCTGGAGGTAGTGGGCGAAGGAGAGGTTGGTGGCGCGGACCACCGGCACCGTCTCCGCCAGTTCCGCCAGCGCCTTCCACTGGATGTCCGACAGGTTGGAGACGCAGGCCACCAGCGGCACCCGGTGGGTGGCGCAGTGGTCGAGGACCTCGGCGTGCGCCTCGGGCGCGCTGGCGTCGACGAGCACGTCGGGCACCGCCGACACCGACCAGCCCGTCCGCCGGGAGGCGGTCAGGCTCACGCGCGCGCCGGCGGCCCGGCAGGCCGAGCGCAGGGCCGAGCCGAGCCGCCCGAGGCCGACGATGCCGACGGTGACGGCCTGGTCCGGGGGGCCGTCAGGCATCGGCACCGATGCCGCTGGCGACCACCAGGGCGGTGACGGAGTCGATGGTCTCGTAGTGCTCGGTGGGGGCCTCCGGGTCCAGGTAGACACCCACCTCGTTCTCGATGCTGTCGATCAGACGCATGTAGGAGAGCGAGGAGTAGCCGACGTCGCGCAGCGAGTAGTTGGCGCCGGCGAGTTCGTCGGCGGTGACGCTGCCGTCGCCCGCCTCGATGGCCAGGTCGAGGATCTTGGTGCGAAGGGCGCTGCTGTCCATGGGGAATCCCTGTGTCTCGGAGGGGGGTTCAGTTGCTCTGCGGGGTGTCGAGCAGGCGGCGTAGGCGCTCGATGGACGGTTTGCCGATCGAGTTCGCCGGTATCTGGTCCACCAGTCGCAGGATGCCGGGCACCTTGTAGGTGGGGAGCGTGGCGGTGCAGTGCGCGCGCAGGTCCCGCGGGCTGACGCCGGGTTCGACGGCGACCACGGCGGCCAGGGTGGGTTCGCCGTGCTGGTTGTCGGCCTCGAAGGCGACCGCGTCCAGCACGCCGGGTGCCGCGCGCAGCACGTCGGCGATCTCGATCGGGTCGATCTTGCGCCCGCCGACGTTGACCAGCCGGCTGGTGCGCCCGGTCAGGTGCAGGGCGCCGTCGCGCAGGTGGCCCTGGTCGCCGGTGTGGTAGTAACCCTCGTCGTCCACGCGCTCCTCGAAGACGCCGGGCGCGTTGAGGTAGCGCGAACCCATCGACTCGCTGCGGACCCGGATGCCCTGTTCCTCGGCGAGCAGGTGGACGCCGGGCAGGGGCGCTCCGAGCCCGCTGCCGGCCCCGGCCGTCGCGTAGGTCAGCGGCCCGGCCTCGGCGACCCCGTAGTAGTTGTGGATGGGTACGCCGGTGAGGCGGGTGAACTCCTCGCGTACGGTCTCGCGCAGCGGGGCGCCCGAGGAGATCGCGGTCCGCACGGCGGCGAACCCTTCCTTCGGGGAGCGGCGCACGATCGAGTCGTACAGCGCGGGGAAGGCCACCAGGCGCGTGGCGCCCGTGCTCTCCAGCAGGCGCACGACCCGGGACGCGGTGGGCAGTCCGTGCGAGAGGTGCAGGGACGCGCCCGGCAGGAAGGCGGCGAGCAGCGAGGTGTTGAAGGCCAGGCCGTTGGAGAGCGCGGCGAAGCAGGCGATCCGGTCCTCGGCCGACAGGCCGGTTCCCTTGGCCCAGTTGGCGGCGGCGGCGGAGACGGCCGCGCCGGAGAACTCGATGCAGTTGGGCCGGCCGGTGGAGCCGGAGGTGAACCGGCACACCTCGGTGTCCGCCAGCAGCCGCGGGCGGGGGGTGTCGTAGCGACGCACCTGGCTGACCACGAGGACGCCGAACTCGCCGTCGTCGGTCAGGGTCTCGGTCACGACGCTGTCGACGTCGGCGCCCCGAGCGTGGACGAGCAGGTCCAGCCCGCAGTCCTCGGCGATCCGCGCCAGGTCGCCCGGGCCGAAGGCCGAGTCGGCCAGGAAGGGTACGCCGCCGGCGAACAGCGTGGCCAGGTAGCCGACCACGTAGTCCACGGAGTTGGTGGCGTACAGGCCCACCCTCGGCCGCTCGTCCCCCGCTTCGCGCCGGGCGAGGTGCTGCGCGGCGGCGTGGGCGCGCTGGGCGAGTTCGGCGTAGCTGAGCGAGCCGTCGGCGTCGGAGACCGCGACGCGGTCGCCGTGACGGGCGAGGACCTCGGTGAGGAGTTCGGGAAGGATGGCGCTCATCGGCTCACCGCTCGTTCTGTGCGTGCGCCATGGCCAGCCGGTCGAGCTTGACGCCCGAGTCGTCCGGGCTGCCCAGGAGCAGGGCGTAGAGGATCTCGTCGTCGTCCGGCAGTTCGGTCAGCTCGCGCCACAACACGGTGTCGAACCCGCCGATGGCGGTCACCCCCACCCGTGCGCGGTTGGCGCCCAGGTAGAGGAGTTGTCCCAGGGCGCCGCAGCGGAAGGCGAGTTCGCGCAGGCTCTCGGCGCCCTCGGTGGAGTCGACGCCGACCAGCGAGGTGCGCGGCACGTGCAGCAGCAGGATGGCGGCGGCGCCGGCCAGGGCGCGCTGCTGCATGCAGGCGCGGGCCACCTCGTCGGTGGAGGGCAGCCGGGTGGGCTGTCGCTCCCCGGTGTCCAGCCGGTACACCGCGTCCCGCGCGGGCTCGGTCGTCGAGCGCAGGACGAGGGTCGCGGACAGCGGCGAGACGTCGGGCAGGTCGGTGCGCAGCGGGGTGGAGAGGGCCGACACCGCCCGCCAGACCGCGTCGGCCACGACAGGTTCGCCCGTGAACGCCTTGCTGGACAGCCGGGTGCCGATCAGCTCGGGCCATCCGGACGGGTCGCCTAACCCGCTGTGGTCGCCGGGCGGCCTGCCCTCGGTGGCCAGGTGCGCGAGCGGGGCGGGCACGGCGCCCTGGGCCGGTGGGCCGGTGTGTTCGGTCCAGCCGGTGAGCGAGTCCCAGCAGGTGCTCTCCAGCCACGACCGCCAGGCGGGTCCGCGCAGCTCCCGGTCGGTGCCGTCATGCACGGTCCAGCGCTGCCACGACGCGTCGGCCGCGCTGGTGGGCACCAGGACCACGGAGTGCACCTCCCGGCAGTTCTCGCCGGCTTCCAACAGTTCGGAGAGGGACTCGCGGGGAAACCGCAGCCGTAGCGCCCCCGTGACGCCACGGCCGGCCGCGGCCAGGACGAGGTTCCCCGCCGCGTGTCCGGCGTCGAGTTGGGTGTACAGGTAGCCACGGTCGCCGTACTTGCGCATGGAGAGCCAGGGGCGAGTGAGGGTGACCACCAGCGCCCCGCCGTCCTCGGGAACGGCCAGCCCGGACGCCTCCAGCGCGGCCACGACGCGGGCCCCGACGGCCAGTCGGGCACAGGTGCGGCGGTCGGCGTCGATCCGGAAGGCCGCCGGTACGCCGTTCTCCACGGCCAGGACGGCGAACTCGTACGGGTACACGGCCCCGGCCGACGGCACGGCCCGGCCCACGTACGACCCGCCGGAGCGGTCGGCGCGGCTGGTCAGCGCGCCTTCCTCCAGCAGTGAGAGGGCCAGTCGCAGGCCGGGGGCCACGACGGGTTCGGCGGGCGGTTCGGGCGAGGCCGCCGGCAGGGCCACCCGGGCCCACAGGTCCACGGTGCGGCCCGAGGAATCGCGCTCGGGCGCGTATGCGACTGATGCGGCGTTTTGCGTGATCAGTTTTCCTTGCACGTCTGACGCAGACCTCCTACTCTCTGACAGCTCACGAGGTACGCATGAGGCGGGCAGCACAATCCGCATTGATTTCGTGGGCCTCATGCACCATTGAGGAATGCGAGGGGCGCACCTTTTACGGTTACGACATCCCTTGCGGGACTAATGGCCGCGCTTTAGTCGGGACGTGGTGCGCTCTCGGATCGCGAGACGGGTGATGTGACCTTTCAACGCCAGAACACGGCGCGCACCCGACGGAACGCCTCACATCGCGAGAGCGCATAATCGGCCACGGCCATTGCCAGCATGCCAAGCATCTTGGGCATTGGTCAAGACCATTAAGAACAAGGCTGTTTAATTAATGCCAACCAACCGAGTGAATGCAATAAATCGGACATCAATCCGGAATGCTGGATTCTGCTATTCCCGCGCGGCCCTCCCGGGGCGACCCACGGCGCTCGTTCGCCCATGACGGGCCGAGCGGTCAGGGGCGTCGATCCGCCGCGTCACGCCACCGACGCGGCGTGACACCGACCGCGTGACGTGCGGCAGCTCATCGGGCCCGGCGACGCCTTCTCCCGAACGCACCCCGGGGAGCGGAGCCCGCGGGGCCGGGCCGCGGTCACGTCCCACACCGACCCCGCACTCGGCCCGGCGTGCGTCACCCACCACGAACGAGGTACCCACGACCACCGCCGACATCGCGCGGGCCCCCGCCCCACGCGCGCCGCGGGCCTGCGCCCCCGGCTGCGCGGCACCCGCCTCGCCACCCCTCGCCCACGCCGTCTGACCAGGTCAAACGCGACACCCGTCGAACACGTCGCCCTCCCGCCCCAGGCTGCCGTCGCCCCGCGCGCACACTCGCCCGGCGACGGGGAACGGGGCGCGCGCCCCGACGCCGAAGCGCGGAAGTCCGGTCCATGCGATCGCGCACGAAAGTGTGCGCCTTTCCACATCGGAGCGCGGCTCAGATATTTCCACGAGTGTCAAATAACTTCCGGCGCTGCACTCATCCCACCAATTGAGATCACCGCACCTGAATCGACCACGCATAGTGACCTTCACGCGATTCGGCCCGCCCCCGCCGACGCGGAGTCGAAACCCACCCATGCGTACTCGCACTCACGACGACAGCACTCCCCCGGTTACACGGCGGCGCGCCCCGGCGGCAACTTTCCATGGGCACCTTTACCAAGAATTTCCCTTCGCCGGGGTGATCCCTGTGGCCCCGATCACAGATCTCCGCAATACATGTACGCGGACCGGGAAAACGACGCGGGAACGGCCGCCGTGACCGTCTTTCACGGACGTCGACCACGCGGCGCACAGAAACGGAATTCCATCCGGATCGCCATACGGAAAACGCATAGCGCCTGCGTACGGGCGTGCGGCCCCTCGCACCCCGCCGCGCACCGGACGGCCCCGACGCCGCCAGCCACCACCACCGCCGCCCGGCCGGCCGACGGGGTCACGACCCCGCGCAGCGCGCCGCCGGAGCGGCGGGGGCGCGGATCGGTGGTCGGGGAGCGCCGCGTACCCTTCCGGATGCCCGCGTTCCGGTGGCACGCCGACCCGGTGCCCGGCCGTGCGCGGCGCCCGCGCGACAGCGGCGACACTCACCCTTCATCGCTTGCGCAACCTGGGAACTATGACGCCCTGTCCGCCGTTGGGGGCGGGTGAGGGCGTCGCGCGGGCACCCCGTTCGTCGCCCGCGCCGCGCAGCCGGAGCAGACGAAGGAGAGCAGTACTGATGGGCGTGAGCCTCGCCAAGGGCCAGAACGTCGTCCTCAACCAGGACGGCACCCCGCTCGCGGATGTCACGGTCGGCCTGGGGTGGGACGCCCAGCCGGCCCACGGCGCGGACATCGACCTGGACGCGTCCGCCGTCATCTGCGGCGCGGACCGCAAGGTCCTGTCCGACGCGCACTTCGTCTTCTACAACAACCTCGCCAGCCCGGACGGCGCCGTGCGGCACACCGGCGACAACACCACGGGCGAGGGAGACGGCGACGACGAGCAGCTCCTGATCGACCTGGACCGGCTCGACGGCGACGTGGAACAGGTCGTCTTCACCGTCTCCATCCACGACGCGATCGCGCGCGGTCAGAACTTCGGCCAGGTCAGCGACGCGTACATCCGGGTCGTGGACAACCTCACCGGCCGCGAGATGTGTCGCTACGAGTTGTCCTACGACGCCGCCGAGGAGACCGCCATGGTCTTCGGCGCCCTGTACCGCAGGGCCGGCGACTGGAAGTTCCGGGCCATCGGCCAGGGGTACGCCTCCGGTCTCGCGGGCATCGCCGAGGACTACGGCGTCTCCGTCGGCTGACCCCGACCGGGTGGTGCCCGACACCGCCGGGCGCCACCCCACCCCGTTGCCCTCCCCTGCTCGGTTGCGCAATCCTTGTAGTGAGGGCTCGGTACGGCTCCCGCCGGGGAGCGATACCCGCGCGGGCCGACGTCACCGCGCGCCGGCGGCACCGGCGGCGACCGGTGACCGGACGCGGCACCTCCCGCCGTGCTCCACCCCGACCGGTGCCGGCCGCTGGCGTCGGCGGTGCCCGCCCGGCGCCTAGACTTGGTCAGCTTGGGGCCACGGGGCGCCCCGGATGGGAGAGGTAGCGTGTCCGGACGTGTCGGTGACTTCGATGATCCTCCGGCCGAGGTGCTGACCGAGGCGGCGGCGGCGTTCGGGCTGCTGGCCGCGGCGGCACGACTGCACATCGTCTGGGCCCTGGCCCAGGGGGAGAGCGACGTCACCGGGCTCGCCGAGCGCGTGGGCGGCGCACTGCCCGCCGTCAGCCAGCACCTGTCCAAGCTCAAACTGGCCGGCCTGGTCTCCTCCCGCCGCGAGGGCCGACGCCAGGTGTACTACGTCGACGACCCCGACGTGGTGACCGTGGTGCGCCTGATGGTCGGCCAGCTCGCCGCCCGCGCCGCCGAGGAGAACGCCGCGCCCCGCAGACTCCGTCGGGCTGGTGCCTGAGCCTGCGGCGGCGCCGGCGGCGAACCCCTCCTCGCCCGAACCGGCCGCACCGCACGGCACCGCCACCTCCCCCGCCGGGGTCACGGCGCGGCTGGCTCCCCTGACCGCCCTCCAGGTGTTGCGCGCGCTCGACAGCGGGCCACGCGGCCTCACGGACGAGGACGTCGACGCGCGGCTGGCCGCGACCGGCGAGAACACCCTGCCCGCGTGGCGCACCGTGCCCTGGCCGCGACGGTTCGTCCGCAGTCTGCGCGACCCCTTCACCACCGTCCTGCTGGTCCTCGGCCTGGTCTCGGCGGCGGTGGCCTCCTGGGGCACCGCCTGCGTGATCCTGGCGTTGGTGGTGGTCAGCTGCGTCCTGCGCTCCAGCGGCGAGCACCGGGCCGCCCGTTCCATGGCCGCGCTGCGGGAGCTGGTCGCGGCCACCGTGACCGTGCTGCGCCGCGACGACCCGTGGACCGCGCCCCGGGCGCGCGAGCTCCCGGTGGACGAGCTGGTGCCGGGCGACGTGATCCGCCTGGGCGCCGGCGACCTGGTCCCCGCCGACGTACGCCTGCTGCGCGCGAGCGGCCTCAGCGTGCACCAGGCGGCCCTCACCGGCGAGTCCGTGCCCGTCGCCAAGGCGGCTGTCGACGCGCCGGGCCCGCTGGCCGACGGCCCCTTCGAGCGGCCCCACCTGTGTTTCCAGGGCAGCAGCGTCGCCACGGGCACGGCCACCGCCGTGGTGGTGGCCACCGGTTCCGCGACCGAGTTCGCCCGCGCCCACACGCCGGTCGGCCCCCAGCGGGCGAGCGCCTTCGACCGCTCGGTGCACGGCATCTCTTGGACGCTGGTCCGGTTCATGCTGCTGACGCCGCCACTGGTCCTCATGGCCGGCGCGGCGCTGCGCGGGCGGGGCCTGGAGACCCTGCCGTTCGCCGTCGCGGTGGCGGTCGGGCTCACCCCGGAGATGCTGCCCGTCATCGTCACCACGTGCCTGGCCCGTGGCGCGTCCCGGCTGGCCCGCGCGCACGACGTGATCGTGCGCCGGCTGCCGGCCCTGCACGACCTGGGCGCCATGGACGTGCTGTGCCTGGACAAGACCGGCACGCTCACCGAGGACCGGCCGGTGGTCGCCGGTGCCTACGACGCGAAGGGCCGCGCCGACGAGACGGTCGCGCACTGGGCCGCCGTCAACGCGTGGTGGACCCTGCACCTGGCCGACCTGCCCGCGCCCGACGCGCTCGACGAGGCGATCCTGACGGCGGACGGCGTCGACGAGGAGGCGCTGGTGGCGCACGAGGGGGTGGCCGCGCTGCCCTTCGACGCGCTGCGCCGGGTGAGCACCGCCGTCGTGCGCGGCCCGGCGCTGGGCACCCACACCCTGGTCGTCAAGGGCGCCCCGGAGGCCGTACTGGAGCGCTGCGCGCTGGCCGAGGACGCGCGGCGGCGCCTGCTGGAGGCCGCCGACCGCTACGCGGACCAGGGGCTCCGGGTCCTGGCGGTCGCCACCGCCGAGCGCCGTGCCCGCCCCCGCGACTACACGCCGGCCGACGAACGCGGCCTCACCTTCCACGGCTTCCTCACCTTCCGTGACGCGCTCGCCCCCAGCGCGCCCGAGGCCCTGGCCGCGCTCGCCGACCACGGCGTGAGCGTCAAGGTCCTCACCGGCGACCACCCCGGCACCGCCACCCGCGCCTGCCACGACCTCGGCCTGCCCGTCGGCCCGGGCGAGGTGTGCTCGGCGCACACCATCGACGCCCTCACCGACACCGAGCTGGCCGACCTGGCGCGGCGCACCACCGTCTTCGCCCGCTGCACCCCCGCGCACAAGGCCCGCGTCATCGCCGCGCTGCGCGCGCACGGGCACACCACCGGGTTCCTGGGCGACGGCGTCAACGACCTGCCCGCGCTGCGCGCCGCCGACGTGGGCATCGCCCCCTGTGGGGCGGCCGACTTCGCCCGCGAGAGCGCCGACGCGGTGCTGACAACCCGGGACCTGACCGCCGTCGACCACGCCGTCCTGGCCGGCCGGCACAGCAGCGGCAACATCTCCACCTACCTGCGCATCACCCTCTCCTCCAACCTCGGCAACGTCATCGCCATGCTCGCGGCCGGCCTGATCCTGCCGTTCCTGCCGATGCTGCCGACCCAGGTCCTGGTGCAGAACCTGTGCTTCGACGCGGCACAGCTCGCCTTCGCCTACGACCGGCCCACCCCGCGCGCGCTCCGCCGCCCGGTCCTGTTGCGCCCGCGCGACCTGCTGCGCTTCATCACCGGCTTCGGACTGCTGGGAGCCGTGGCCGACCTGGCCACCTTCGCGGTCCTGGCCTGGTGCGTACACGGCTCGCTCGGCGGCGCGGGGCAGGCCGCGTTCCACGCCGGCTGGTTCACCGAGAACCTGCTGACCCAGGCCCTGGTGATGGTCCTCCTGCGCACCGGCCGGCACGCCGCCGAGGGACGGGCCCCGAGCCCGGTGCGCTGGGCCGCCGCCGCGCTGGCCGCACTCGGCGTCCTGCTCCCGCTCACTCCGCTGGGCCCGCTGTGGGGCATGGCCCCACCACCGGCCGCGTACTACCCGCTGCTCGCCGGCGTCCTGGGGCTGTACGCGGTGGCCCTGGTGGCGCTCCGGGGGCGCTACGCACGTCGCCAGGCGACCCTGGAGCGGCCCGGCTGGTGACGCCCTCGGCGGCTCGGGGCGTGGCGTGGGGTGGGGTGGGTGGTCAGCCGTAGGAGAGGTCCGCGCACAGGTCGTCGTCGGCGGCGCGTACGTCCTTCGTCAGGTGGGCCGGCGGGGTGGGGGGCTCGGTGGTGGGTGTCGGCGAGGGGCGCTCGGCGTGGTCCTGGCCGATCAGGACGCTCAGGCCGGGGCCGCTGCCGGGGCGCAGTTCGGCGCCGGGCAGCAGCCGGGCCACCGTCTGGGCCCGCGCGCGCTGGCCGGGGCCGTACTCGACGGCCGTGGTGGCGCGGCCCTGGCCGGTGGCGGTCCCGGTGACCGTGAAGTCGTGGTCGCGCAGCAGCGTGGCGACGTCGGCTGCCAGGCCGGGCACGGAGGTGCCGTTGTAGACGGCGACGGCGATGCCGGCGCCGGAGACGGGCGGTGCGGTGCTCGGGGTCGGGGTGGGGCGCTCGCCATCCGGGCCCTTGCCGCTGGCGTCCGCGCCGTCCAGGGTCCGGTCGTGGCGCAGCGCGTCCCACAGGGCCCGGGCCTCCGGTTCGACGACGGCCACCCGCGCGCCCTCGTACCGCCAGGGAAGGGTGCGGAACTTGGTGTGGTGCAGGTCGACGTTCTTCAGCGACAGGGCGAAGGAGGCCAGCTTGTCGACGGAGCCGAGCCCGGGGTCGACGGTCATGGACCGGGTGGCGGCATCCGCCAGCGGCAGCACCTTGGTCGGGGTGAGCCCGTCACTCTTGACCTTCTTGAACAGGCTGCCCACGAAAGCCTGCTGGCGCTTGATGCGGCCGATGTCGGAGCCGTCGCCGATGCCGTGCCGGATGCGTACGTAGTCCAGCGCCCGCTGACCGGCGACCCGCTGCTCCCCCTTGGCGAACAGGCGCTTGCCCCGGGTGGTGCGGTGCGGGTTGAGGTCCTTCTCGTACACGTCCTGCGGCAGGCAGACGTCGACACCGCCGACGACGTCGGTGAGCTTGGCGAAGCCCTTGAAGTCGATGACCAGGGTGTGGTCCACGCGTAGCCCGGTGAGCTTCTCCACGGTGTTCTGGGTGCACGCGGGGTTGCCCTTGGCTGTCTGTCCCACGGAGTAGGCGGCGTTGAACATGGTGCGCGGCTGGGGCGCGGTCCAGGTCCCGTCGGGCAGCCGGCAGGGTGGGATGTCCACGAGGGTGTCACGGGGGATGGAGATCGCGACGGCGTGCTCACGGTCGCCGTACACGTGCAGCAGGAACGCGGTGTCCGAGCGCCCCACGTCGCCCTTGTCCCCGCCGCCGAGTTCGCTGTTGCCGTCCGTGCGCGCGTCCGAGCCGATGACCAGGACGTTCTCGCCCCGAGCGGCGGCGGGCGGGCGGTGGTCCGCGATGCCGTCCGCGTCGAAGGTCTCGATGTTGGCGTTCAGCCGCAGGTAGATCCACCCCGCCCCGGCCGCGATCACCACCACCAGCGCGAGCACGATCCCGAGCACCAACCGCCCACGCCGCCGTCGGCTCCGCCGCCCGGTGCGCCCCGCGGCCCGAGTCGCCGCCCGGGCCGCCGCCCGACCGGAAGGCTGGCCGGCGGGTCCCGGAGCGCGGCCGGTGGGGCCCAGGGGCCCGTCGGTCCGCTCGCGCGGCGGTGTGGCCCTGCGTCGGCGACTGCCTGTCATCGTGCGCACTCCCCCGTCCCACCCCGCCGACGCGGGGTTCCCACCCACCACAACAGTTGTACAGTTGCGCAATATAGCAATAAAGTTCCAGTGGCCGACCCCAGCGGCCCGGCCGCTCCGCAGTCGAAGAGAGAAAGAGGTGAAGCGGTGTTCCGCAACGCCCTACAGCCCTGGCACCTGTTGATGGTGGGACTCGTCATCGCCGTGGTGTTCGGCTCCAAGAAGCTGCCGGACACCGCCCGCGCGCTGGGCAAGTCGCTCCGCATCCTCAAGAGCGAGGCCCGCGCGATGCGCGAGGAGGACGCGGCGTCCACCGCGCCCGACGCTCCCGCCGAGCCCACGCCACGCGTCATCCCCGCCGGTACCCCCACCCCCGCGCCCACCCCTGACGCCCCACCCGGCGGCGTACGGAGCCACGGGCCCGGCGACGTCGCGCGCTAGCGTGACGCACCGAACCCGCCGACCCCTCCGACTCCGCCGAGGAGTAACCCCTCAGCGCCCGATCCGCCGCCGCCCCACCCGTCAGGGGCTGGCCCCGTCGAAGCCGTAACGCGGCGGCGCGCCGGCCACGCGGGGCGCGAGGCGGTAGATGTACAGCGCGTCGGCCCGCACGCGCGGCGGGGCGCCCTCCAACTCGCAGGGATAGGCGATCTGCAGGACCGGCGAGCCCTCGGCGACCCACACGCGCACCCCGTGCGCGGGCCCACCCTCAAGCCGCGCCAGCTCCCGCCCTGTCTTCGCGTCAGCGTCCATGCCGACACTTTAGATGTTGCGCAACAATGGAAGCAGCCCGCGAGGCGCGTGACGCATGCCGCACTCGATTAGATCGAGAGTTGCGCAATCATAGGAACTTTGGTGCCGCACCCAACGTTGGAGTCGGGTGCGGGAACAAACGCGACACATCGCATGACGAAGGAGGAACAATGGGTGTTTCCCTGTCCAAGGGTGGCAACGTTTCGCTGAGCAAGGAGGCACCGGGCCTGTCCGCCGTCCTGATCGGCCTCGGCTGGGACGTCCGGACGACGACGGGAGCCGACCACGACCTGGACGCGTCCGCCCTGCTGTGCGGCGAGTCCGGCAAGGTGCTCTCGGACCAGCACTTCGTCTTCTACAACAACCTCACCAGCCCGGACGGTTCGGTCGAGCACACCGGCGACAACCTGACCGGCGAGGGTGAGGGGGACGACGAGTCGATCAAGGTGAACCTCGCGGCCGTGCCCCCCACGGTGACGCGGATCGTCTTCCCGGTCTCCATCCACGACGCCCACGCCCGGGGCCAGAGCTTCGGCCAGGTCCGCAACGCGTTCATCCGCGTGGTCAACCAGGCCGGCGGCGTCGAGATCGCCCGCTACGACCTGTCCGAGGACGCCTCGACGGAGACCGCGATGGTCTTCGGCGAGCTGTACCGGCACGGCACCGAGTGGAAGTTCCGCGCGGTCGGCCAGGGTTACGCCTCCGGCCTGGCCGGCATCGCCTCGGACTTCGGCGTCAACGTCTAGAGCCACCCCCACGGCCCGACCGGGCCGCCGCCTCCGGGCCCTCCGGCGGCCCGGTCGACCGGTACCTGACGGCCCCACGCGCGTGCGCGCGAGGCCGTCAGGTACCGGTGCGGGCGCGTGGTGTGGCTGGCCGAGATCGGCTCCGGTATCGGGACGCCGGCTGCGAGGCCGCCCGCTCGCACGCGAACACGTCCTCGACGGGAGGGGTCCAGCGACGCTCGACGAGGTTCAGCTCCCTCACCGCGAACGACCGCTGGTCGGTGTCGAGCCGGTACCTCCGGTTGGCGAACCCGCCATGGCCCCGGAGCGTCGGCCTCACCGGCGTGCCGAGGCGCGCACGGTTCACCCACCCACTCCAGGAGGCGGCTGTTCGCCGCCGCACCCGGGTTCCCCGTGCTGCCCGCCCCCCATCGTCGCCCCGCCGGCGAACGGGCACGGGCCGACGGCCCGCACCCGCCTCAGCTCGACGCCTCCGGCTTCCAGTCCTCCACGAGCAGCCCGAGCAGCACCTGGTCCAGGAACTCGCCGAGCACCCAGGACGAGCCGCGGAGCACACCCTCGCGGACGAAGCCGTTGCGCTCGGCGGAGCGCAGCATCGCGGTGTTGTCCGCCAGCGTCTCGATCTGCAACCGGTGCAGGCCGCGTACGGCGAAGCCGTAGTAGCACAGCACCGCGACCACGTCCGTGCTGTATCCCTTGCCACGGGCGGACGGCAGCAGGCCGAGGCCGATGTGGGCGGCCCGGTTGTGGGTGTCGATCCCCCACAGCGTCGCGGTCCCGACCAGCGAGCCGCGCTCCAGCTCGACCACGGAGAACGACACCACCCCCTGCTGCGACTCGTCCACCACGAGTCGCGGGTCCTTCGAGTCGGGCTTGATCGGCCGCGGCGGTCCGCCCTCGGCCCGCGCGGCGTTGACCACGTCGTCGTAGAGCTCGGTCCGAAGGATCGGAACGTCGTCCTCGTGCCGGGCCCGGAGCCCGACCTTGCTGCCTCGTAGCATGCGAGCTTCCTACCCGGCCGGACGTGCTGGCGGCAAACCAATAATCAGCCGTCACCGCAGGTGGGGTGGCGATACGGGGCGGCGGAGGGCGCCGGCGGCGCCGGCCGCCACCCCGTGTGCGGTCAGTCCTCCTCGCCCTCGTCCCCCTCGAAGGCGTCGCCGATCTCGTCGATGACCTCGGCGGCGACGAAGCCACCCACGACGCCGACGGCCACGCCCGCCGCCACCCCGGCGACCACGGCCCCCGTACCGGGACCGGACCGGTGTCCGTCGGCGTGGTGCCCGACGGGGTGGTGCGCGGCGGGGTGCCCCTCGTAGGAGGCGTGCCCGCCCTGGTACGCCTGGCCACGGCGCTCCACCATGCCGCGCACCCAGGAGTCCACCACCGCGATCCAATCCGGTCGGTCGGCGTCCTGGTGGGCCACGGTGAAGCGGTGGACGACATCGCCCCCGTCGGAGAAGAGCCCGCCGCGCTTGTCGGCCTCCAGGACCACCTCCATGCCGGCCGGAGTGGCCAGGAAGGTCACCTCGATCTCCTGCACCGCGTGCGCGTGCTCCGGCGGCGGGCTCAGCTCGATCTCCTGGTAGAACGGCAGGCTCTGGCTGGTGCCGTTGATGTGCCCCAGCTCCAGGTCGGCGGAGACGAATCCGTAGCCGAGTTGGCCGAACGCCTCCAGGACCGCCTCCTGGAGCGGTAGCGGGCCAACGCGCAGCGGGTCCAGGTCACCCTTGTCCTTGGCGCCCGAGACCGCGAGTTCGGTGCGGACGCCGAGCACCACTCCCAGGCCCTGCCCGTGGAGTTCGGTCACCGGCGTCTCCCACGGCAGCGACAGCGTGAAGGGCACCTCCCGCTCCTGGCCCTCGGCCAGCCGGAACCCCCCGTCGACCGTGGCGCGTTGGAAGGCCACCAGGCCCTCGCGCTCCTCGTCACCGCCCTCCGCCTCGACGTGGGCCACCAGTTCCAGCGTGACGTGCTCGATCTCCACGGCGGACGATCCGCCCACCACCCGCACCCGGCCGGACAGCACACCACCGGGCAGCACCGCACCCTCGTCCAGGACCGTATCCACCGAGGGGCCACCCACCCCGAAGGCTCTCAGCAGTCGTGTGAACACCATCGCGGCGCTCTCCCTCTCCATCGCTCTCACGTCGTGATCCGTTGTGCCGTGCCGCGCACGGCCGCGGCGGCCCCCACTGTCCGGGAGCCGCCGCCCACCACCTGGCCTACGAGGTCGTGGCGTCCAGCGCCGCGAGGGACGCGGCCCAGTGGAAGTACTTCACCTTGGCCAGATCGGCCACGGTCCTGACCCCGAACGCCTCCTGGAGCAACTCGCCGTCGCGGTCCGAGACGCCCTTGAGGGCCGAGACCGGCGCGGCGAGGATCTCCGGGAGATCCTTGTCCGCCCACGCCTTGTCGAGCACCTTGCCAAGATCTATCGCCGCCATCGCCATCTCCCTGGGTGTCGTGTCGGTAGTGCCTCGAACGGACCACGGCGCGGTCCGCCGTCGAACCGGCCCGCGCCGCCCGGCGGTCCGGGTAAGGCGCGGCCGTCCGGGACGTGACGCTGGTCGCGCGCGCCACGTGTGTACGGTCTGTCAGGATTCCTCCGCCCACCAGGTCACGGCCCCTCGCGTCCCGCGCGGCTCCCCGGCCGCGTGGCCTCGCGTGAGGCGGGTGCGCGTCGGGTGGCCGCTGGCTGGTGGCCGGGCCGTTCGGTGGGTGGGGGTGCGCCGCCCGAAGGGGCGCGGCGTCAGTCGACGCGGGGGCCGGCGCGCCGGCGCTCACATCGGACGGGGGCGGGGCGCCCGGCGGTCGGCACGGTACGGGCCTGCCGGACGGGCCCGGCCTCGGGCACCTCGCGGCGCACCCGGCCGGGCGCTACCGTCATCCTCAGGTCCAGCGTCCGCGCACACCCGTCGGCGCCCCGCGTCAGCACGACTGCCACGACCATCCTCCGGTTCGCTCCACCTGACGAGATCCCAGAATCTACAGCACTGTAGAGACGGGTGGGAGCGAATGCGCCAGCGGCGGGCACCGTCCAACCCCGCGCGCCACGACGGCTCCTGACGCGCCGGGAGATCCACCAGGGAACGACGAACGCGCGCGGACCGGCGGAAGCCTCCGGCGCACGGCCCTTCGACGCGCGCGCCCTCGAAGCGGCACCCCGCACCCCGCGTACGGGCAGCGGGCCTCGGGAGCCGCTCGGGCCGTGGGTGCTGGTCGCGGCCCGCACGACGCCGGGCCGGCCAGCTCCGCCCGTACTGCGGGGGGGCTGACCTGCCCGGTGGTGGGTCGCGCGCGACTCGACGTCCCGTCCGCTCCAGGGGCGGGCCCCCAGAGCCAGACACCGTTGTCAGGGCGGCTGTGCGCTCGACGTACCGTGCGGCGCTACGGCACCTCGGCTCGCGGTACGTCCGGACGCCGGCGACACTCGACGCGTCTTCGGCTCATCGGGACGAACCCTTCGGCAGCGACGACTGGTTGGCCGCGTCGGCGTCGGTGGCCGCGTCGGGCGGGCCGACGGGCGGCGCGCCCCGACGTTTGACGCGCTCGGCGATGGCCCGTCCGCCGACGATGAGGACCACCGCGCTGACGATGACGGCCCCGCCGAGCAGCAGGTTCGGGCTGAGGTCCTCCTCGCCGAGCAGGGTCCCCAGGGCGACCGCGACCACCGGGTTGACGTAGGCGTAGGTGGCCAGCGTGTCGTTGGGCAGGGTGGCGTTGGCGTAGCCGTACGCCGTGAAGGCGAGCATGGAGCCGGCCACGACCAGCCACAGGAACCCGACGATCGACTCGGTGGAGACGTTGGCGAACTCCATCTCGCCGAACTCGCCCTTGACTCCGGCGATGACCACCAGCAGGACGCCGCCGATGACCATCTCCAGCGACGCCACCACCAGAGGGTGCGGGGGCAGCGGGGCGCGGCGGGCGTAGACCGAACCCGCCGCCCAGCACAGCGACCCGATGAGGACGAGCACGGCCCCACCGGTGTCCACGTCGGCGCCCGGCCCGCCCACGAGCACGCCGACGCCCACCGTCCCGAGGACGAGCGCGAGGGCCATCGTGAGCGTGACCCGTGTCTTGGTCACCGCCGCGTTGATCAGGACCATCCAGACCGGGACGGTCGCCACGATGAGGGCGGCGAGCCCGGAGTCCACGGTGGTCTCGCCGACGCTGAGCAGACCGTTGCCGCCGACCAGCATCAGGGCGGCGACGATGAGAGCGGAGCGTACGTGCAACCTGGACGGCCGATTCGCGCCACTGGCGTGGCGGGGCGCGACGATCGCGTACATCACCACGCCCGCGATGAGATACCGGAATCCGGCCATGAGGAGTGGGGGGATGGTGTCGACGGCCATCTGGATGCCGAGGTACGTGGACCCCCAGACCACCCACACCGTGACCAACGCCAGCCAGGGGAGGAGGGAGTTCCGCGTAGACGTCAACTTAGGCTCAGTGAGCATCTGGCCTCATTTACTAAGGCAAGCTACGTAGTATGGCTCTGCGAGGGTAAGTTGATCCGCCACGAAGGGCAAGTTGTCATTATGAGGCGACAGCTGGACGACATCGATCGGACGATCCTGCGGGCGATGACGGCGGACGGTCGGCAGACCGTCCGGGCACTGGCTCGGATCGTCGGGCTGTCCGAACCGTCAGTTCGCGAACGGCTCCAGCGACTTGAACGCGACGGGGTGATTCTCGGCTACCGCGCGGCCCTGGACCCGGCCAGCGTGGACGCGACCACGGCGGCGTTCGTCGCCGTGCGCTTCGAGCCGAACCAGGAGGCGAAGGACGTGATCAACAAGCGGCTCGAACACGAGCCGTGCGTGCTGGAGGTCCACGAGGTGGCGGGTGAGGACTGCTACTGGCTGAAGGTGCGTGTCTCGGGTACGCACGCGCTGGCCGAGGCGCTCGACCGCATCCGCGCGATCCCGTGCGTACGCAGCACGAGCACCACCATCGTGCTGCGTACGGTCTTCGAGCGCCCGTTGGGGCCGGACACCACGTGCGCCCAGTGATGTCCGCCCCCTCGCGTCCACCGCGAGACCGCCTCGGGTCGGGGTCAGGCGAGGACGCAGCCCGGCGGCAGCGTGGCGCCGCCCGCGTACAGGTGCCTGAGGGCGGCGGCGAAGGAATAGCAGTCGAAAAGCGCGGAGTGCTCCTCGCCGGTGAAGGGCTTCGGCAGCCCGAGCACCTTCCACAGCCGCCCGACATTCGCGGTGGCGGTGGCGGGCGCGAGGGCGTTCAACCAGGGCCGGATATTGAGGAAATTGGCAGCGAGAAAGCCGCTTTTCACCTCTTCTCCGCGTGCCCGCGCCCAGCCCACGTTCTCGCCGAGTACGACCATGTCATTGCCGTACGAGAGGACGGACTGACCACGGCAGAAGGTCAGGAAATCGCCGAGCGCGGCGGCGGGGGAAAGCCCGTCCTGGTCCACCTCCCGCTGGGTGATGCCGGTGAGTTCGGTGAAGTACGGGGACAGCTCCGGGTTGACCACGGGACGCACCAGCACCTCGTACTCCTCGACGATGCTGAGGTCGTCGCGCAGACGTAAGGCTCCGATCTGCACGATCTCGCGGAGCTGGCCCGGCGCCGACCAGTCCTGCTCCAGGGCTCCGGACCAGGTGGTGAATTCGAGATCGAAGAGAACAAAGGTCGACAAAGCGGCTCCTCCTTGCGGCGGGTGCGCGGGAAATCCCCAGTGTTGCGCGCGAGCACAGCGTACGGAGAACACATGGTGCCGATCGACTGGCGACGCCTTCTCGGCATGCCCACCTTTCCTGGCGGTGGCGGCGGTTGCCCCGAAAGGCGACTCCCGCGCACTTTCCCGTACGCGGGAACGGCGCGCGGCGCGGGGCACGGAGATCCGGGCGTCATGCTAGCGACGGCCGATGCCGCTACACCGCCTTCCTTCGCACTTCGTCACCGATTGGCCACTCACCGTTTCGATGCGGCTTTCCGCGCGTCGCCGGCCGTACGCGGACCGACGCGCCGTCCGCCCCGTTCGGTCGGGGGCGAGCGGCGCGCGGGTGAGTGACGCGGAGGTGGACGCCGCCCGCGTCGGCCGCCGGAGCGGACGGGCGGGGCCGCCATCCGCCGGGGCGGGGCGGCGCGTTGGTCGGATCGTCGGTGGCGTGTGCGGTGACGACGGCGCGGGGGTCGAGCCGGATCGCGCGGGGCCTCCCGCGCTCGCGCTCCTCCGACACGGACGCCCTGGCCTCTCACGTGAGGACGCGGGACGCCCTTCCCGTCGACCGGACCGACTCCGGAAGCCGCTTCGCGCCCAGGACCAGACCACGACGACGAGGAGCAGGGCGAGTCCGCCGAGGCCGAGCACGGTCCTGCGCGTTCCCCTCGGAGCGCCGGGTGCGGTGGCCAAGTGCCACGTCGGGGGGCTTGGGCGATGGCGCGGGCCACCACCTGGTGTGGGTCGAGCGACGGGGTACGGGGCGCGGCGCCACAGCCCGCGAAGGGTCGCGAGGTCGGGGACGGTCAGGCGTCGGCGTCGTGCCGGTCGGCGCGCGGCCCGGAGAAGTCGGGGCTGGCGTAGTCGGGGCTGGCGTAGCCGATGCGTGAGCGGGGTGGGCGGCGCTCGGCCCGCTGCCCCGGGCCCGGCTGCTCCCGCTCGCGCAGCCGCGCCCGCAGGAAGGGGATCATGCCGCGCTCCAACAGGGCCCGCTGCCAGTCCTCGCGGGCCCGGTCGGCGGCGGCGCTCCGCGCGGCACGGTCCGGGCCGGCCAGCGGTGCGGAGCGGTGTCGCAACGCCGTGACCAGGAGGGCCGCCGCCGCGACCGCCCCGGTGAGCAGTGCGATGACCGCCGCGGCCCAGCCGGCGCGCACGAGCGCGTCGGCCAGCTCCGGCCCGGAGTCGGCGGCCTCCAGGACGTATCCGAGCAGCAGGAAGACCACGGCCGCCATGGTCGCCAACAGCGGCGCGAGGACCGCGAGCGCGGGCAGCAGTCTGCGGCGCGCCCGCGCCAGCGGGCCGACCAGCGGACCACGGCCGGAGCGGGACGCGGTTGACGCGCCGGCCACCGCGTCGCGCGCCCGGAGGTGGCGCGCGTACTCCGGCGCCGCGTGCGCGGCGATCTCCGCTCGCCCCTCCTCGACACGTTCGCGCAGCCAGTCGGTGATGACGGTGGTGTGGACGCCTTGGCGCAGCGACGCCCGTATCTCGGCGGTGGCCAACGCCTGGCGCAGCACGCGGTCGAAGTTGGCCTGGTCCTCGTCGCGCAGGTCCGGCGTGCTCGTCATGGTGATCCCCCGGTCGTCGGAAGGGGCGGGGTGGGCGCGCCCGGACCGGTCGGCCCGGCCCGGCGTCGCCGGGCCCCGTCTCCGTCAGCGCGCCCTCGCGGCCAGGGGTTTCGCGCAGGTGTCATGTTCACCCCTCGGCTCCGCTGTTCTCGTCAAGGCTCCAGAATCTACAGCACTGTAGAAACCAAGGGGAGGGAATGCGCCAGCGGCCGACGCCGTCCGCTCCGGGCCGGGCGCGCCCTCGCGCACGCCCCACGACCCGCGCACTACGAGCACGCCACCGCGCCCGTGGGCCCGTGAGATCGCCGCACGTTCCGCGACCCGGGCCGCCTCACGCGACGGCCACCACCGGGTCGGACCGGAAGCGAGGTCCAGAACGACCGAACCGGGCCCCCCGGACCACCGCCCGACGGCGCCACCACGACACCGGCCCCCACGCACCGACCGACAGCCCCGTCGCCGCCCACCCCGCCCGCAACGGCGAAGCGCGGGGCCCGGCCGCCCCGCGCCCGACACGCGGCCCCGCACACGGGTCGGATGCCGTCAACGGATGCCACCGGATGGCGGCCTGACGGGGCGCCAGCGGTGAGGTCGCGTCAACAGGTGCGCTCGTGCGCACCCACTGATTACAGTGGCAGGCGCACAGCGAGGCGTCAGGGTGTCGACGAGGGAGGCCCCATGCTGTCCGTGCTGCGCCACCACGGCTATCGCCGTCTGTTCACCGCGCAGGTCGTCGCCTTGGTGGGGACGGGCCTGGCCACGGTGGCGCTGAGCCTGTTGGCCTACGACCTCGCCGGAGCGCACGCCGGATCGGTGCTCGGCACCGCGCTCGCGATCAAGATGGTGGCCTACGTGGGGCTCGCCCCCCTCGTCAGTGCTCTGGCGTACCGGCTGCCGCCGCGCCCCGTGCTGGTGGGTGCCGACCTGGTACGCGCCGTGGTCGCGTTGGCGTTGCCGTTCGTCGACGAGGTGTGGCAGGTCTACGTGCTGATCCTGGCGCTCCAGGCGGCGTCGGCCACCTTCACGCCCGCCTTCCAGGCGCTGATTCCCCGACTGCTGCCCGCCGAGGACGACTACACGCGCGCCCTGTCCCTCTCGCGGCTGGCGTACGACCTGGAGATCCTGTTCAGCCCGCTGCTGGCCGCCGCGTTGCTGTCGCGCATCACGTACGACTGGCTCTTCCTGGGCACCGTGGCCGGCTTCCTCGCCTCGGCCGGCCTCGTGCTGTCCGCCGCGCTCCCCCGGCCCACGCCCGACCCGGTCGGGGCCGCCGCCGGCTTCACCGCCCGTGCCACGCGCGGCATCCGCGTCTTCGTCGCCACACCCAGGCTGCGGGCGCTGCTCGCTCTCACCCTCGCCATCGCCGCCGGTGGCGCGATGGTGATGGTCAACACCATCGTCTACGTACGCGAGGTCCTCGGCCGCGCCACCTCCGAGGTGCCGGTGGCGCTCGGCGCGTACGGGGCGGGCTCCATCGTGGCCGCGCTGCTGCTCCCCACCCTGCTGCGCCGCGTCGGGGAGCCGACGCTGATGCTGCCCGCCGCCTTCACCTCCGCCGTCCTGCTGCTCGGGCTCGCCGCGCTCACCTGGGCCGGGCCGGGTGGTTGGCGGTGGCCGTCGTTGCTCGCCGCCTGGTGGGCGTTGGGTGTCGCGGAGTCGGTCGTCATGACCCCCACCGGTCGCCTGATCCGCCGCTCGGCCTCGGCCGCCGACCTGCCCGCCGTCTTCGCCGCGCAGTTCTCCCTCACGCACGGTTGCTGGCTGCTCACCTACCCGGTGGCGGGCTGGCTCGGGGTCGCCCTGGGCCTGGCCCCGGTGGCCCTGGTGCTGGGCGCGGTCGCCCTGGGCGCGGCGCTGGTCGGCTGGCGTCTGTGGCCGACACCGGACGCCTCCCGCGTGCCGCACGTACACACCACCCTGGCGCGCGGGCACCCCCATCTGGCCGACGCCCAACCGGTGGGCCCCGGTTGGCGACACACCCACCCGTTCGTCATCGACGACCTCCACACACGCTGGCCCCCTCGCCCACACGTGCCCTGAGTCCGACCGGTCCGCCGCGCCGGGTGTGCCGGAGGCCAACCCGCCGCGTGGACCCGCGACAAGCGTCCGCGCCCGCGTCGGCGAGGCGCACCGTCTCACGCCCCCGCCACCCGACCGGTGGCCCGGGGCCGCGCGGGTGGGTGCGTGGGCGTGCGTGGCCGCACACGGGTGGGCGCGCGGGTGTGAAGCGCGATCCCACCTCGCGTGCGCGCCAGGCTGGGTCCGCGTCCACCGACCGTCGGGCCACCCTGCCCCGCGCGCGGGCGTGCTCCGGACCGCTACCGCCGCTGGTCGGCGCGGCGCCCTCGGCCGGCCGTGAGGTCCCAACCCGTCCACGCGACGCCACCGCCGCCAGCCGCCACCTGACACAACCACCGGGCGCGCCCCCTGTCGCCGTCACCGGCCGGTCGCGTTCCGGTGCGGTGGGCGACGGGCTCACTCCGGGCCGACGCCTTCGATCGGCACGGGCCCACCGCGTCCCGCTACGCGGGTGGGCCGGTGCGGGGTGCGTCCGCGCTGCCCGCGCCCAGCGCCGGGGCCTGGGCGGTACGCGCCGCCTGGCGCGGCGGGCCGACGGCGTCGCCGCTCGGGCCGGCGCCTGTCTCGGCCCGCCGCCGCTCCCGCCCCGCCTGCCGTTCGTCCGCGCGTGCCCGGCGCGGGCTGCCGCCGGGCCCGGCCGGGGCGGGCAGGCTGTGGTGTCCGTGGCTGGCGAGCATCTGCCGCACCCACATCTCGGCCGTCGTGTCCCAGTCGCGGCGCGCCGCGTCACCGTGGCTGACGAGATGTCGGTTGAGCTGCCCGTGGCCGTGGGCGAACAGGCCACCGGGCTTGTCCGCCTCCAGGATGACCTCCACGCCACCCGGGTTGGTCAGGAACGTCACCTCCAGCTCCCGCATCACCGCCGCGTACCGGGGCGCCGGGGCCAGCCCGAACACCTGGTGCAGCGGCAGGCGCTGGCTCGTGCCGTGGACGAGCCCGTACTCCAACGTGGCCGCGCGGAAGCCGAAGCCGAGCCGGTCCAACGCGGTCAGCAGGGAGTCCTGCACCGGCGGCGGGGCCACCGCCAGCGGGACCAGGTCGCTCCTGCCCTTCGCCCCGACGGCGGCGAGTTCGGTGCGGACGCCGAGCGCGACGCCCAGGGCCCGCCCGGCCAGGCAGGTGACGGGCGTCTCCCACGGCAGCCGGATGTCGAAGAGGAGGCTGCGTTGCTCGCCCCGGCCCAGCCGGAAGCTGCCCGGCAGGGTGAACCGCCCACAGACCACCTCCCCCTCGGGCCGCTCGGCCGGGGCCGCGCCGCCGACCCGCGCGATCAGCTCCAGAGTGAGGCGCTCGATGTCGCAGTCGGCGACGCCGCCCTGGAGGCGGATCTGGCCGGTGAGGCCGCCTCCCGGCAGCGCGGCCCCCGGCATGAGGGTCGTCAACAGGCTGGGGCCGCCCCTGCCGAGGGGGGTGGGCGCGTTCGTGAACACCATCGCGGCGTTCTCCTTCACATGGGTAACAGGGGCGGGGTGGGTGGTGTCGCACGGGCGAGCCGGTCCGGTCGCGCGGTACGCACCGGCGGTACGGGAAGCGCCCGTGGCACCCCGCCGGTTCGCGGGGCAACACGGTGCGCACGCCGGTGGGTTGGGTGACCACGGCGACGCCGGTGGGCTCCCGGGTTCGCGTGTGTCGGGCGCGCGCCGGGGGTCCAACCGGTGCGTGCCCCGTCGGGCCCGGGTCCACCCCGCGCCTCGGCCGGGGATTGCGCCCGGTCGGCGGCGTGCGCCCTGGGGTGCGCGGGCGCGTCCGCCCGGGCACGGGTCAACTGCCCTCCCGTCGCACGGCTCCTGGTCCCGACGCCGGACGCGGCGGAGCGCGCGGACCCGGGCCGCCGCACCACGGCGTGGGACGGCGCTCGCCGAGGACGCGGCGCCGGGGCGAACGGGCACGCGCCGGGGACGCTCATGGTGCCGCGTCCCTCCCCTGCCCCTGTTCGCGCCGCACGGCGGTGCCTCCCCGAACCCAGCTTCTACACAGCTGTAGAAGCATAGAGCGACGCCCGCGCCCTCGCGTACGCCAGCGGCCTCGGCCGCACAACGTCCGAAAACAGGTACTCATCCGCTCCCAGGGGCCGACCGTGCGGGGCCGGCTGGCGCCATCATGCCTCTTCCCACCCGCGACCGCGCGTCCTGTGTCGCCCCCACACGCCCGCGCGCACCGCCCCGGGACGGCGCTCAGACCGAACGGCGGCTGTGGCGCACGCACTTGGATGGGCCACACAAAAGCCGCCGATCAGCGCGTTGTCCCCGGCCCGGGGGCGTACGCGGGTGATCGGGCGGACAGCCGGCCGCCCCACCGGGACACCCTCACACGGGCCCGCCGGCCGCGCGCCCGTCCACCCACCGGACCAGGCGACGACTCCACAACCCCGTCCCCGGGCACGTCCCGGCCCCCGTACGCCTGGTCGTTCACGCGCTGTCGACAAGTACGGCCAGTCCCGCGACCAGCCCGACGACCGCCAGGAGCAGCAGGAGACAGACAGCCAACAGCACCCATCCGGCCAGCAGGCCCACCAGTGCCAACCCGCGTCCCTCGCCGCCCAGTCGGCGGCCCCGGAAGCGTCCCAGATGGCCCGCGACGACGGCCACCAGCGCGCACAGCAGCGCCATCACGACGAAGATTCCGGGGTTGACCCAGCCGACGGGCCCGGCGAGGTTGGCGAGTGAGCCGAAGCTGGCGAGCGCGAAGTAGGCGCTGGTCCGCGCCGGGCGGTTGCGCCCGGCCCCTCGCGGCCTGCCCTCCCCCGCCTCGTCCGTGGCCATCCGCACACCCTCGGCACCCCGCACGGCGTCTCCCCCTCGTTCCCTGTTCGCGTCGGCCCCGGCGTCCGGCCTCCGTCACTCGCTCCGCGACGCCGTGTCGGCGGTGACGGTCTCGCGCCCCACGCCCGGCGCTGGATGCTACGGCACTCCCGCTTCTTTCCCGCGCTCACCCTCGCCCGTGGGGGGCGGCGGTCTCGCGTGCTCGCGTGCGCCTGGTCGCGTGCCGGCCGCTCTCGACGCCGGTCAGGTCGGCCGGGTCCGAGCGCGCGACACCTCGCCGGGGTCCAGGGTGAGCCGGGTGGCACGGGGCCGGGCCCGGACGTCACGGCGTCCGGGCCCGGCTGGGGTAGGTGGGGCTTAGCCCCGGGGGTGGGTCAGGTACGTGTCGATCGCGCGCATCGTCGACTCGGTCGCGCCCCTGCGGTAGAGCCAGTGCCCCACGACGTCCACCGTGCGCAGGGTGGCCTTCGGGAAGGCGCGGGCCATGCGGCGCGCGCCCGGCAGCGGGGTGGCCAGGTCGTGGGTGGCGTTGGCCACCAGGACCGGTGGCAGGTCGCCCGCCGCCTGGGCGGGTCGGGGCTTGGGCGGCATGGTCCAACCCTGACAGCCGAGGACGGTGTCCAGGGCCTGGGCGTTGTAGCGCACGTGGGGGGCGGCCTGGGCGACCCGCCGCAACATGGCCTGGTACTGGGCGAAGTCGCGGATGCGGAAGTCGTAGTCCCGGCACAGCACGAGTTGGCTGTCGACGTTGATGCCGGCGGGAGTCAGGTAGACCTCGCCCGTGCCGGAGTGCAGGGCGGCCAACTGCCGCGCCGCCTCCGGCTGGCTGCCCTTGCCGAGCGCGAAGGTGAGGAAGTTGGCCAGCGCGTCGGCGTCGACCGTGGCCGATGTCGGCCCGTCCGGGCCCGGCTCGCGGAGGGTGCCGGCGTCGGCGCGGGCGAAGAGTTCGTCGGTGACGGCCGTGACGTTCCTGCCCCGGAGTGCGCAGGAGGCGTTCTTGGCGCACCAGGTCGCGAGCCGCTTCAGGGTCTTCTCGGTGGTGACGCTGCCGTCCGTGAGATAGCGCTCCGCGCTCGGCCGGCTCGGGTCCATCGCGCTGTCCAGGGCCAGCGCGCGCAGGTTCGCCGGGAACAGGCGGGCGTAGCGCTCTCCGAGGAAGGTGCCGTAGGAGTGGCCGATGAAGCTGATCTGGCGTTCGCCCAGGGCGGTGCGGATGGCGTCCATGTCGCGCGCCACGCTCTCGCCGTCCATGTGCGCGGCGAGCGGCCCGGTCCGCCGCAGACAGCTGTCGGCCAGCCTGCCGTTCAGGGTGCGGAGCCGCGCGAAGTCGGCCGTGTCGCGCGGGCGGGTGGGCAGCGCGTCGGTGATCGAGTCGTCGCAGCGGGCGCCCTGGCTGTGGCCGATGCCGCGCGGGTCGAAGCCGATCATGTCGAAGCGTCGGAGCATGGCGGGGTCGTAGCCGCTGACGGGGTCGTCCGCGTACAGCGCCTCGTCGGCGCCGGGCGCACCCGGGCCGCCCGGGTTGGACGTCAGCACGCCGATCCGCCGCGCGGGGTCGGTGGCCTGGTAACGGGCCACGAAGAGGCCGATCGTGGGCCCCTTCGGCTTCGACCAGTCCAGGGGGACCTTGACCGTCGCGCACCGGGCCCTGGGGCTGGGGTCGGGGTAGGGCGGGTCGCCCTTGGGGCAGGCGCCCCAGCGGATCGACGAGGCGGGGGCGGTGGTCCCGGTCGGCTGGTGGGCGGCTGCCGCGCCGGGGACGGCCAGGGTGGCGGAGGCCGCCAGGGCCAGCAGGACGGCGGGTGCCCGCCGTCGCGGTCGCGGGCTCGTGCCCGTGAGCAAGCTCGTGTTCATGGCCGTCACTGTCTCGGCCACGCATGGTGGTGCCGCGATGGGCACATGATGGGAACGTAACAAGGCGCATGGCTCATACCCCGTTCCGGCACGACGTGAGCGCACGGCGTCACACCCTGCCTCGGGCGCCACGGGGGCGCGTGCTCCCACACCCCGGTCCGCCCGGCCACTGGCGCGCGAGCCTGTCACCGGATACGGGCGCCCCACCCTCGGCGCGACCCGGCCCGTCGAACTCCTCCGGCCGACGAGCCGGGTCACGCCGTACGGCACACGCGGGCGCCTGCCTCACGGCGGGCGTAGGCCACGGGGGCGGGTGTGGGCCGGAGAGTTCGGGCATCACCGGCGAACCGGATCCGGACCCGGTCGTGACCATGTGAGGCGAAGGGCGCCAAGGCCGGCGCTCACCCATCCCGCCCCGGAGGGCGGGCCCCGGAGCCGCCCCGTTCAGCGGTGGCGGAACGCGGGTGGTCGCTTGTCCACGAAGGCGGCCATGCCCTCCTTCTGGTCCTCGGTGGCGAACACCGCGTGGAACAGGCGGCGTTCGAACCTGACGCCCTCCGCCAGCGTCGTCTCGAAGGATCGGGCGACCGCCTCCTTGGCCATCATCGCCACCGGTGCCGACATCCCGGCCACCGTCTCGGCGACGGCCAGGGCCTCGGTCAGCAGTTCCGTGGCGGGTACCACGCGGGAGACCAGGCCGGCCCGTTCGGCCTCCTCCGCGTCCATGGTGCGGCCGGTCAGACACAGTTCCATGGCCTTGGCCTTGCCCACCGCGCGGGTCAGCCGCTGGGAGCCGCCGATGCCGGGGATGACGCCGAGCTTGATCTCCGGCTGTCCGAAGACGGCCGTGTCGGCGGCGAGCAGGATGTCGCAGAGCATGGCCAGCTCACAGCCGCCACCCAGGGCGTATCCGGAGACCGCCGCGACGGTGGGCGTCCGCAGCGACCCGAGACGGTCCCAGGCGGCGAACCAGTCGCTGAGGTACATGTCCAGATAGCCCCGTGGGCGCATCTCCTTGATGTCGGCACCCGCCGCGAACGCCTTGGCCGATCCGGTGATGACGACACACCCCACGCCCGGGTCCCGGTCGAGCCGGGTGGTGGCGTCGACGACCTCGGTCATCAGTCGCAGGTTCAGCGCGTTGAGCGCCTTCGGCCTGTTCAGGGTGAGCAGGGCCACGCGGCGGATGCGCTCGACACGTACGGTCTCGTACGCGGGGAGGTCGTCGGGCGGGGCGGCTGCGGTGGACGCGGGCTCGGCGGCGTGGGTGGGGCCTGCGGAGCCCGTGGGGTGGGTGCGGTCCGTCATGTCCCGTTCCTCTCCTCGTGGTGCGCGTCCGGGTAGCGCGTGTCCGGGTGGGCCGAGTTGGTGTGCGCCGAGCCCGGGTGAGCCGAGTCGGTGTGGGGCCCGCTCGTCGCCGGCTCCGCCGCGCGCGGGGCGCTGTCGGCCGGTCGCCTCCTGAGGGTCTCGACGATGCCGGAGAAGTCCCGGTCGGCTCCGCCGTCGGCGGCGTAACCCGCGTACAACTCGGCGGCACGCACACCGAGTTCGGCGGGGATGCCGGCCGCGCGCAGGGCGTCGGCGGCCAGGCCCAGGTCCTTGGCCATCAGAGGGGCCGCGAAGCCGGGTCGGTAGTCGCGGTTGGCCGGGCTGGTGGGGACCGGGCCCGGCACGGGGCAGTTGGTGGTCAGCGCCCAGCACTGGCCGGAGGCGGTGGCGGCCACGTCGTAGAGGGCCTGGTGGCTCAGGCCCAGGCTCTCGCCGAGTACGAACGCCTCGCTGACGGCGATCATCGAGACGCCGAGGATCATGTTGTTGCAGATCTTCGCGGCCTGGCCGGCCCCCGCCGCACCGCAGTGCACCACCTTCCCTCCCATGGCGGCCAGCAGCGGCTGGGCGGCGGCGAACTCCTCTTCCCCGCCACCGACCATGAAGGTCAGGGAGCCCGCCTCGGCGCCCACCACGCCACCCGACACCGGGGCGTCGAGCGCGCGGTGGCCCGCGGCGCCGGCCGCCTGGTGGGCGCGGCGGGCGTCGGTGACGTCGATGGTGGAGCAGTCGAGGAAGAGCGTGCCGGGCCGGGCCGCCGCGAGGAGGCCCTCCTCCTGGTAGAGGGCCAGGACGTGACGGCCGGCCGGCAGCATGGTGATGACCACCTGTGCCGTGGCCGCCGCCTCGGCCGCGGACGCGGCGGGCCGCACGCCGGCCTCGGCCGCGGCGGCCAGGCTCGCGGCCGACAGGTCGAAGCCGCGCACCCGGTGGCCGGCCCGCACCAGGTTGGCGGCCATCGGGCCACCCATGTGGCCGAGCCCGACGAACGCGATGTCCCGGGCGCCGGCCAGATCGCCCGCGCCACCGCTCCCCCCGGCGCCGCCGGCGGGCGGCTCGCGGTGCCGGTCGCCGGTCGTGTCGCCCTGGCCGCTCACCACGGCACCTCCACGGTCGGGGCGTCGGCCGCCAGGCGTGGTTCCTGGTCGCCGGGCGGGGCGAAGTAGCGGGCCACGTGCGCGTCACTGACCTCGGCGAGCGTGCCGGGGCGCCAGTGCGGCGCCCGGTCCTTGTCGATGACCTGCGCGCGAATGCCCTCCACCAGGTCGTGCGAGGTCAGGGCGGCGCACGAGGCGCGGTACTCCTGGTCGAGCACCGCCTCCAGGGAGCCCAGGCGGCGCGCCCGACGGATCGCCGTCAGGGTCACCTTCAGCGCGGTGGGCGACCTGGCCAGCAGCGTCTCGGCGGCTTCCCTGGCCTCGGGCGCGCCGTGGGCGAGGAGTTCGGCGATGATCTCCTCCACGGTCGGGGCCTGGTAGCACGCGTCGATCCAGGCGCGCGCCGCGTCCAGTTGACCGGCCGGCGCTGGTTGGACGTGCCGGGCGAGGGCGTCGCGTACGGGGTGTCGCGCCAGGTCGGCCAGCAGCGCGGGCAGCGCGACGCGCGGGACGAAGTGGTCGGCCAGGCCGCACCGGAGCGCGTCGCCCGCCGACACCGGGGTGCCGGTCAGGGCCAGGTGGGTGCCGAGTTCGCCGGGCGCCAGGCCGAGCAGGTGGGTACCGCCGACGTCGGGGGCGAAGCCGATGCCGGTCTCGGGCATGGCGACCCGGGAGTGTTCGGTGACCACGCGCGAGCTGCCGTGGGCGGAGACACCGACGCCGCCGCCCATCACGATGCCGTCCATGATCGCGACGTACGGCTTGGGGTAGCGGGCGATACGGGCGTTGAGGCGGTACTCGTCCCGCCAGAAGGCCCGCGAGGCGTCGCCACCCTGGCGGGCGTCCTGGTAGATGGCCCGGATGTCGCCGCCCGCGCACAGGCCGCGCTCGCCGGCGCCGGTGAGGACGACCGTCTCGACCCCGGGGTCCTGTGCCCAGGCGGTCAGGGCGGCGTCGATGGCGCGCACCATGGGGTGGGTCAGGGCGTTGATGGCCTGCGGGCGGTTGAGGACGAGGTGGGCCACGCGCCCTTCCCGGCGTAGCAGGACGCTGTCGTCGGCTGTGCTCATCGCCGTGCTCCGGTCAGTTCTCGCGCCACGATCACGCGCATGATCTCGTTGGTTCCTTCCAGGATCTGGTGGACCCGCAGGTCGCGGACGATCTTCTCGACGCCGTACTCGCTCAGGTAGCCGTAGCCGCCGTGTAGTTGCAGGGCCCGGTCGGCGACCGAGTAGCCGGTGTCGGTGGCGAACCGCTTGGCCATCGCGCACTGGTGCGGCGCGGTGGCGTCGCCCCGGTCGAGCGCGGCGGCGGCCTCGCGGACCAGGGCGCGGGCGGCGGCGAGCTCGGTGGCCATGTCGGCCAGCCGGAACTGGAGGGCCTGGGCCTCCACGAGGGGCTTGCCGAACGCCTGCCGGTCGGTGAGGTAGGCCAGGCTGCGGTGCAGGGCACTTTGGGCGCCGCCCAGCGAGCAGGCGGCGATGCCGATCCGGCCGCCGTTGAGTCCGTTCATGGCGATGCGGAAGCCGTCGCCCTCGGCGCCCAGGAGGCGGTCCGCCGGCACGCGTACGCCGTCCAGGACGACCTGTCGGGTGGGCTGGGCGTTCCAGCCCATCTTGGGTTCGTTGGGCCCGAAGGAGAGCCCGGCGTCGTCCCGTTCGACGACGAACGCGCTGATTCCGCCGGCCCCGGGGGCGCCGGTGCGGGCCATCACGAGGTAGACGTGGCTGGCGCCGGCGCCGGAGACGAACTGCTTGACGCCGGTCAGGACGTAGTGGTCGCCGTCGCGCTCGGCCCGGGTGGTCAGCGCCGCCGCGTCCGAGCCGGCCCCGGGTTCGGTCAGGCAGTAACTGCCCAGGGACGCGGCGCTGCACAGCGAGGGCAGCCAGCGCTCGCGCTGCCGCTCGTCGCCGTAGCGGTCGATCATCCAGCCGACCATGTTGTGGATGGACAGGTACGCGGCGATGGTGGGGCAGCCGGTGGCCAGGGCCTCGAAGACGAGTGCGCCGTCGGCGCGGCTGAGGGCGGAGCCGCCCGCCTCCTCGCGGACGTAGACGCCGCCCAGCCCCAGGGCCGCCGCCGCGCGGAGCACGTCGACGGGGAAGTGCTTGTCGCGGTCCCAGGCCAGGGCGTGCGGGGCCAGGTGCTCCTCGGCGAAGTCCAGGGTGACCTCGGCCAGGGCGAGTTGGTCCTTGGTGAGTGCGCCGGTCACCGTGCTCATCCCATCGTCGGGAGGGTGAAGCTCGCGCCCTCCTTGACCCCAGAGGGCCAGCGCGAGGTGACGGTCTTGGTACGGGTGTAGAAGCGGACGGAGTCGGGCCCGTGCTGGTTCAGGTCGCCGAAGCCGGACCGCTTCCAGCCACCGAAGGTGTGGTACGCCACGGGCACCGGGATCGGCACGTTGACGCCGACCATGCCGGTGTTGACCCGGCGGGTGAAGTCGCGCGCGGTGTCGCCGTCGCGGGTGAACAGCGCGACACCGTTGCCGAGGGCGTGTTCGCTGGGCAGTCGCAACGCCTCCGCGTAGTCGGCCGCGCGGACGACGGTCACGACCGGGCCGAAGATCTCCTCGCGGTAGATCCGCATGCGCGGGCTGACCCGGTCGAAGAGGGTGGCACCGACGAAGAACCCGTCCTCGTGCCCGGGGAGGGTGACCTCGCGTCCGTCGACCACGAGTTCGGCGCCCTCGTTGACGCCGATGTCGACGTAGCGGCGCACCCGGTCCAGGGCGTCACGGCTGACCAGCGGGCCGAAGTCGGCCTCGGGGTCGTCGGAGCGGCCGATCCGCAGGGCACCGATACGCTCCCGCAGCCGGGCCACGAGCGCGTCGGCGGTCTCCTCGCCGACGGGTACGGCCACCGAGATCGCCATGCACCGCTCGCCCGCCGACCCGTAGCCGGCGCCGATCAACGCGTCGGCGGCCTGGTCGAGATCGGCGTCGGGCATCACGATCATGTGGTTCTTGGCGCCGCCGAAGCACTGGGCGCGCTTGCCGTGGGCGGCGGCGGTGGCGTACACCTTCGCGGCGATCGGGGTGGACCCGACGAAGCCGAGGGCCTGTACGCGCGGGTCCTCCAGGAGGGTGTTCACCGCTTCCTCGCCGCCGTGGACGACGTTCAGCACGCCCGGCGGGAGGCCCGCCTCCAGGAAGAGTTCGGCGATGCGCAGCGGGACGGAGGGGGTGCGTTCGGAGGGTTTGAGGATGAAGGAGTTGCCGCAGGCGATGGCCGGGGCCGCCTTCCACAGCGGGATCATCGCGGGAAAGTTGAACGGTGTGATGCCGGCGGTGACGCCGAGCGGCGCGCGTAGGGAGTGCACGTCGATGCCGGTGCCCGCGTTGTCGGTGAACTCTCCCTTGAGCAGGTGGGGGATGCCGGCGGCGAACTCCACGACGTCCAGGCCGCGTTGGATGTCCCCGTGCGCGTCGGCCACGGTCTTGCCGTGCTCGGCGGAGAGCGTACGGGCCAGCGCGTCGCGCTCGTCGTCGACCAGTCGCAGGAACCTGAGGAGCACCCGCGCGCGCCGCTGCGGGTTCCACTCCGCCCACTCCCGCTGGGCCTCCTCGGCGTCCGCGATGGCCGCCTCGGTCTCGGCGCGCCCGGCCAGCGGGACGCGGGCTCGCACGGAGCCGGTGTTCGGGTCGTACACGTCGGCGAAGAGCCCGGAGGTGCCCGGGGTGGGTGCGCCGCCGACGAAGTGGGTGAGTTCGTGAACCATGAGAGCCTGCTCTCGTCAGGTGGGAACCGGGATGGCACGGCAGGCCGAAGGCGCCACCCGGTGGGGCGGGCGCGCTGGCTGTGCCGTGGGACGCGAAGGCCGAAGAGCCGTCACGGAGCGTCAGAGGAGGGCGTGTCTACGCCACCCGCTCCGTCGGTTCGCCTGGGTCACGGGTAGGGACCGGTGCCATGCGTGTCTGCTCCATCCTCGTGGAAAACACGGAACATCCCGCGGCCGGTATCCTGACTCCCGGATCAACGCGCGCCCTCCGCCTTCCCGATGGACACCTCGTCCACCAGTGGCGTTCGGCTCCCTGAGCACGCACTCCCCGGTCACAGTGGCGGGACCGCGCCGGAATCGCACCGGCTTCCCTGACACCGCGGGCCTTGGTCACGACGATATAGTTGGACGTCCTAGTAAGTCCAGACCCTTCTGGACCGAACCACTCCGCTCAGTTGACGGCCCGTCGGTAGACCTGTCGCGAGCCACCTTCGGGGCCTGGTTCGGCGGGTTCCGCCGGGGTGAAGCCAAGGCGCTCGTAGAAGACACGGGCACCGCTGGTCACGGCGCCCGGATGGTCCGCGCCGAAGGTGACGACCTCGATGTGGCCCGGCTCGCGGCCGAACCGACGGACGGCCTCGGCCATCAGCGCCTGCCCCACGCCGCCCCCGCGCGCCTGGGCCGAGACCACCAGCCAGTGCACGTGGTAGGTCGGGGCCTGGCCGCCGAACAGCAGCCCGCCGAGGAGGTCCACTCCGGGGCCGGGGCCCGCGCCGGACTCCGCGTCGCGCGGGGCGTCGGGCCCGGCCTCGGGCCGCGCTGGGGTGGCCACCAGCGCGGCCGAACGGTGGATGTGCTCGGTCAGGGCGCGGTGGAAGCCGGGGTCGTCCACCATCGGTCCGAACCAGTGCTCGACCTGGGCCGCCAGCCCCAGGAAGCTGGGAAGGTCCTTCTCCTGCGCGCGTCTGATGATCACGGGGGCAGCCTGCCAGACGGGCGCCCACCCGCACGGCCCCGGGGCTGGTGCGGGTGGGCGCCCTGCCGGCACGCGGGTGGGCCGGCCCGGCTCGCCGGGCGCGCGCGGCGCCACCCCGGGCGGTCGGGTGTGGCGGCGGCCTGTCACCGGCCGCCGCCTCGACCCCGCCGCCGGGGGGCAGCGGGCTCAGACCGTCGGGCGCAGCCCGGCGAACGCGACCTCCAGGACGGCGTCGACGAAGGCGGCGTCGTAGGGGCCGGGGATGAGGAGGAAGCGGTAGTACATCGGGCCGTAGAGCAGGGCGATCACCGTGTCCAGGTCGATGTCCGACCTCAGTTGGCCCGCCTCCTGGGCCGCGCGCAGGCGCGTGCGGGTGCCGTCCGTCAGTGGCTTGATCCACCGGTCGTGCAGGGCCTGCGCGATGGCGGGGTCGTGCTGGGCCTCACCGACGAGCGCGGCGTACAGCGGCCCGAACGAGCCCGTGCTCAGCAGTGATCGCGAGGCGTTCATCTGGGTGCGCAGGTCGGCCACGATGTCGCCGGTGTCGGGATAGCTGAGGTCGGTCTGGAGGGTGGACAGCAGGGCGTCCAGGAAGACGGCGCCCTTGGAGGGCCAGCGCCGGTACACGGTGTGCTTGCCGACGCCGGCGCGCGCGGTGATGGCCTCGATGCTGAGCTTGGCGTAGCCGACCTCCTGGGCGAGGTCGAGCGTGGCCTGGAGCACGGCCTGGGTGCGGTCGGGGCGACCGCCTGGCGGGGGTTGGGGAGCAGTTGTCACCCACCCACGCTAACCCATCGGCACGGCACGTGCCGTTGACATGAGATCGCCGCATGCTGCACGATCAGCCCGTTCGTACGGCACGGCACGTGCCGTTACGCCGTAGGACCGCAACACACGCACCGTGAACGGAGTCGGATTGTGAACTCGATGCTGCATCTGGACACCAGCGCCCGCCGTCGCTCCCTGAGTCGGGAGGTGGGTGACGCGTTCGCCGCCGCCTGGCGCGCGGCCCATCCGGACGGCACCTACGTCCACCGCGACCTCGCGGCCGACCCGGTGCCGTTCATCGACGAGGCGTGGACCGAGCTGTGCGACCACGTGATCGCCGAGGGGATCACCGACATCGACCGCCTCGGGACAGCGGCACGCACCCCGGCACAGGTCGCGGCCTGGGCGGTGGTCGAGCCGCTGCTCGCCGAACTCGTCGCCGCGGACACCGTCCTGATCGCCACACCGATGTACAACTACTCGGTGCCCGCGCCCCTGAAGGCGTGGCTCGACCAGGTGACGTTCCCGAGGATGTCGCTGGCGGGGCGGCGGTTCGTGGTGGCCACGGCGCGCGGCGGTGCGTACTCGCCGGGCGCCCCGAAGGAGAGGTTCGACTACCAGGAGCGGTATCTGCGGGACTTCTTCGCCGGGCACTTCGCCGTGCGGGACACCGTCTTCGTCAACGCGGAGCTGGCCAACGCGCGGCTCGACCCGAACATGGCCCACCTGCGGGCGAAGCACGAGGAGTCCTACGCCCACGCGCTGGAGCGGGCCCGGACGCTGGGCGGGGAGTACTGAGATGGCCTGGTACCTCCTCGGGCTGGCGAGTCTGGTCGAGATCGCCTGGTCGCAGTCGATCAAGCCGACCCAGAACTTCACCCGCCCGCTGCCCACCCTGCTGTGCTTCGTGCTGATGGCGGTGGCGGTCTACTTCCTCTCCCGTGCCATGCAGACGCTGCCGGTGGGCACCGCCTACGCCGTCTTCACCGGCGCCGGCGCCCTGGGCGCCATCGGCCTGGGCATCGTGGTCCACAAGGACCCCCTGTCCGTGGGCCGGCTGGTCGCCCTGGCCCTCATCCTGGGTGGCGTCGTCCTCGCCCGGGTGACCAACCCGGAGTGAGCCCGCGGCGGGGTGGGCACATCCCGGCGCCCTCCCGCTCGTAGGCGCGGGCCGTCCGACCCGGGGCCGCGTGGAGCGGCGGTGTGTGCGGCCGGACCACGTGGGGGCCGAGGGTGTGGGGCGGGGGGTGTGTCGGCGGGAAGGCGGGGCACGGCCACGTCCGGCCGCGCCTTCCCTTCCCCGCTCAAGGCGGAGTTGGCGGGTGTGGTCGCCGTCGCCAGGACGGCGGCGACCACACGGCGGTGGCCAAAGCCCCGGTCGCCGGCCGGCCTCCTTGTCGGGTGGCCCAGCTCACCCGGCGCGTGACGGGCGCTCTCGCCGCTCGGTCGCGTCTGCCGTTAGGCTGCCCCGTGCAGCAGGTTCGCCCCCGTCCGCCAGGCGGGAGGCGTCGTAAGAGGGAACCCGGTGGGAATCCGGGACTGCCCCGCAGCGGTGAGTGGGAACGACCGCCGTCATACGCACTGGGTCCGTTGGGACCTGGGAAGCGACGGCCAGTAGGTGTCTCGTGTTCAGGGACGCGCCCGCGAGTCCGAAGACCTGCCCGCTGCCCGTGCGCGTACCCACGCGGACGGCTGTTCCGGTGACCTCGCGGGAGGGTCGGCGTGCATACCAGGCGAACGGTCGCGCTGTGCCGCGCGGGGACGTCGCCGCCTGGTGGTCCACTCCTTCGTTCGCGCGTCCGGTCGCCGGGATCTCAGGGATTCATCTCGCGAAGGAGATCTCCGTGACCACCAAGCCCGCAGCCGCGGCAGCACGGGCCACCGTGTACGGCTACCCCCGTCAGGGGCGGAACCGGGAACTGAAGAAGGCGATCGAGGGTTACTGGCAGGGCCGGACCAGCGCCGACGCCCTCACCACCACCGCCGCGACGCTGCGCGCCGAGAACTGGCGCCAGCTCGCCGACGCCGGTGTCCACGAGGTGCCCACCGGCGACTTCTCGTACTACGACCACGTCCTGGACACGACCGTCATGGTCGGCGCGATCCCCGAGCGCCACCGGGCGGCCGTCGCCGCTGACGCGCTGGACGGCTACTTCGCCATGGCGCGCGGCACCCAGGCGGTGGCGCCGCTGGAGATGACGAAGTGGTTCGACACCAACTACCACTATCTGGTGCCCGAGTTGGCCCCGGACACGGTGTTCACGGCCGACTCCACCCAGCAGGTCGCGGAGTTGACGCAGGCCCTCGCGCTGGGGCACACCGCCCGGCCCGTGCTGGTCGGCCCCGTCACCTACCTGCTGCTCGCCAAGCCGGCGCCGGGGGTGGCCGACGACTTCGACCCGCTGACGCTGCTGGACCGGTTGCTGCCGGTGTACGCGGAGGTGCTGGCCGATCTGCGGGCGGCCGGTGCCGAGTGGGTACAGCTCGACGAGCCCGCCCTCACACAGGACCGTTCGCCGGCCGAACTGGGCGCCACCGAGCGCGCCTACCGCGACCTGGGGGCGCTGACCGACCGGCCCAGGCTGTTGGTCGCCTCGTACTTCGACCAGCTCGGCGAGGCCCTGCCGGTGCTCGCCAAGGCGCCCGTGGACGGGCTCGCGCTGGACTTCACGCGGGGCGCGGCGGCCCATCTGGAGGCGCTCGCCGCCGTCGGCGGGCTGCCCGGCAAGCGGCTGGTCGCCGGTGTGGTGGACGGTCGCAATGTCTGGGTGGGTGACCTGGCGGCCTCGCTCACGACCCTGGGCACCCTGTTGGGCCTGGCCGACCGCGTCGACGTGGCCGCCTCCTGCTCACTGCTGCACGTTCCGTTGGACACCGCGCTCGAACGCGACATCGATCCGCAGGTCCTGCGCTGGCTGGCCTTCGCCCGGCAGAAGGTCGCCGAGGTCGTCACCCTGGCCACGGGCCTGGCACGGGGCACGGAGGCGATCGCCGCCGAACTCGCCGCCAACCGCGCCGACCTGGCCTCGCGCGCCCACTCCCGCATCACCCACGACCCCGAGGTCCGGTCGCGCGCCGCCGCCGTCTCCGCGGCCGACGCCCGCCGCTCCCAGCCGTACGCGCTGCGGGCACCGGCACAGCGGGCGCGGCTGAACCTGCCGCTGCTGCCCAGCACGACGATCGGTTCCTTCCCGCAGACCACGGAGTTGCGTACCGCGCGCGCCGACCTGCGCGCGGGTCGGCTGGATACGGCGGGATACGAGGAGCGGGTCCGGGCGGAGATCCGGGAGGTGGTCTCCTTCCAGGAGGCGGCTGGCCTGGACGTGTTGGTGCACGGCGAGGCCGAGCGCAACGACATGGTGCAGTACTTCGCCGAGCAGCTCACCGGCTATCTCGCCACCCAGCACGGCTGGGTCCAGTCGTACGGCACCCGCTATGTGCGGCCCCCGATCCTGGCCGGCGACATCTCCCGCCCGGCGCCGATGACGGTGCGGTGGACGACGTACGCCCAGTCCCTCACCGACCGGCCGGTCAAGGGCATGCTGACCGGCCCGGTGACGATGCTGGCCTGGTCCTTCGTCCGTGACGACCAGCCGCTGGGCGAGACCGCGCGCCAGGTGGCGCTGGCACTGCGGGACGAGGTGGCCGACCTGGAGGCGGCGGGCACCCTTGTCATCCAGGTGGACGAGCCTGCGCTGCGCGAGTCGCTGCCGCTGCGGGCCGCCGACCGGGACGCGTACCTGGCGTGGGCGACGGAGGCGTTCCGGCTCACCACGGCCGGTGTGGAGCCGGCGACGCAGATCCACACCCACATGTGCTACGCCGAGTTCGGCGACATCGTGCGGGCCATCGACGACTTGGACGCCGATGTCATCAGCCTGGAGGCGGCCCGCTCGCACATGCGGGTGGCCCGCGAGCTGGCCGCGCACGGCTATCCGCGCGAGGCGGGCCCGGGGGTGTACGACATCCACTCGCCGCGTGTGCCGAGTGCGGAGGAGGCCGCCGCGCTGCTGCGGACGGGCCTGAGGGCCATTCCGGCCGAGCGGCTGTGGGTCAACCCGGACTGCGGGCTCAAGACCCGGGGTTGGCCCGAGACCAGGGAGTCGCTGGCGAGTTTGGTCGCCGCGGCCCGTACGGTCCGCGCGGAGCTGTCCGGGGCCTGACCGGGCGGGCGGCGCGGCGGGGGGCCGCCCGGGGGGCCACCCCCCCCGCCCCCCGCCCCCGCGGGGGGGGCGCCGCCCC
>NZ_JBHVJC010000005.1:270940-276779 GCF_042799315.1 Streptomyces sp. NPDC057702
GGCGTGTTGGGTCGCCGCGGCCCGTACGGTCCGCGCGGAGCGTGCGGGGGCGTGCCGGGGCGGGCGGGGGGGCGGGCCGGGCGCGGGTCGCCACGCGCCGGGCCCGCCGTCGGCCGGTGGCTAGCCGACGGCCACGGCGCCGCGCAGCGCCTCGCGGACCACGGCGATCACCTCCGCCGCGCGCGGGGTGAGGTAGAAGTGGCCGCCGGGGAAGACCCGGAGGTCGAAGGCGGTGGTCGTGTGGGCGCGCCAGGCTTCGGCTTCCTCGACCGTCGTCTTCGGGTCGGCGTCGCCGACCAGGGCGGTGATGGGGCAGTTGACCGTGGCGTCCACCGGGGCGTACGTCTCGATGGCCCGGTAGTCGCTACGGATGGCGGGCAGCACCATGCGCAGCAGTTCCTCGTCGCCGAGCACCTGCGCGTCGGTGCCGCTCATGGCCTGCATCTCGGCCACGATGCCGTCGTCGTCGCGCAGGTGGACGTTCTCCTCGCGTCGGGTGGCGGGGGCGCGCCGGCCGGAGGCGAACAGCCGCGCGGGCGTGTGGCCGCCCTCCGCGAGCCGGCGTGCGACCTCGAAGGCGAGGATCGCGCCCATGCTGTGCCCGAAGAAGACGACGGGCCGGTCGAAGAGGGGTGCCAGTACGGGTGTGAGGCGGTCGGCCAGCGCGCCGATGTCCGCCACGTTCGGCTCGTTGCGCCGGTCCTGGCGGCCCGGGTACTGCAGGGCCACCACGTCGCCAGCGCCCTCCAGGGCGCCCGAGACGGGGAAGTAGAAGCTGGCCGATCCGCCCGCGTGCGGGAAGCACACCAGCCGGGCCGGGGCGTCCGGGGCCGGGTGGTACCGGCGGAGCCAGAGGTCGCTGCCGTCGGCAACTGTCATGGTCGTCGTCCGTTCCTTGTCGCTGTGCTGTGCGGGGTGCGCGGTCCGTCGTACGCGGTCCGCCGTGCGTGGTTCACGGGGTGGGTCGGTCGTGGCCGCTGTCGGCCAGCCAGGTCTGGACGGCCCGCGCCGTGGAGTGCGAGTGCACCTCCATGATCGAGAAGTGGTCGCCGGGTACGTCGGTGTCCTCGTGCGCGAACGGCCACTGGGGCTGCCAGGCGTCCTCGGTCTCGCGTGCCTCCGACTCGCCGGGCGGGAAGGTGGCGTGGACGTACAGCGTGGGCGCCTCGTTGCGCTCGGGCTCCCAGTCGCCGAAGACCCGCAGGTAGCCGCCCTGGCCGGTGAGTTGCGCGCCGGTCATCAGCTCGAACGCCTCGCTGGTGGCCGCTCGGGCGCGCAGCGCGGCCTGGAGTCGCTCCTCGAACGAGGTGGTCGCGGTGTACGTGTCGAGCAGGATCACGGCGGCCGGTCCGGCGCCCTCCTGTTCGAGGTGTGCGGCGACCGCGTTGGCCATCCATCCGCCCGACGAGTAGCCGAGGAGGACGAACGGCCGCCCGGCCGCCTGCCGGCGGACGGCCTCGGCCTGGAAACGGACGACCGCGTCCCGGTTCGCGGGCAGCGCATCCCCGGTGGCGAAGCCCGGGTGGGGCAGTACCGTCACGTCCCGCTCGCCCGCGAAAGTGGTGGCGAAGTGGCCGAAGTAGTGCGGCCCCGAGGGTGCCATGGTCGGCGGGAAGCACAGCAGTGGTGTGCCAGAGCCGCTCGCCAGCGTGATCGGCGCGAGGGGAGTCGCTTCCTCCATCGACTGGAACACCGGCCGCACCAGTGACGCCGTCTCCAGCATGAGCCACCCCTCCTCGTACAGACCGAGGTCGCACGCCTGCCGGTAGAGGCCGGTGAGCGTGTCCTCGACCGCCAGTGTGGTGGATTCGGCCGGCGCGTTCCCGGGGTTCGTGGCAAGTTCACGCCCCAGGTAGGCGGCCAGTGCCGGCCCGGTCGGCTGGTCGAAGACGACGGTGGTGGGAAGCCGCAGCCCGGTGGCTCCCGCGAGGCGGTTACGCAGTTGCAGCCCGGTCAGCGAGTCCAGGCCGAGCTGGGTCAGGGCCCCGGAGACGTCGAGTCCCTCGGGTTCGTAGCCGAGGACGGCGGCCGTCTGGTCGCGGACCAGCAGCAGGAGTGCGCGCTCCCGCTCCTCGCCGGTGAGCCCGGCCAGCCGCTGGGTCAGCGGCTCCTGGCTGGTGGCGCTGGCCCGGGTGGTACGGGGGCGGACCAGGCCGCGTAGCAGGGCGGGCACCTGGTCGGGCTCGCCGCGCAGCGCGCCGACGTCCAGGCGCATGGGCACTATGACGGCCTCGCCGGCCGCGCAGCCCAGGTCGAAGAGCGCCAGGCCCTGTTCCTGGGTCAGGCCGGCGACGCCGGAGCGGGACATGCGCGCCGCGTCGGTCTCGGCCATGCCGCCGGTCATGGCGCTGGCCGCCTCCCACAGGCCCCAGGCCAGCGAGGTCGCCGGCAGGCCGGCGGCCCGGCGGTGGTGGGCGAGGGCGTCGAGGAACGCGTTGGCCGCCGCGTAGTTCCCCTGGCCGGGAGCGCCGAGGACGCCGGCGACGGAGGAGAACAGCACGAACGCGGACAGGTCGAGGTCGCGGGTCAGTTCGTGCAGGTTCCAGGCCGCGTCCACCTTGGGGCGGAACACCCGGTCGATCCGCTCCGGTGTCAGCGAGCCGATCACACCGTCGTCCAGTACGCCCGCCGAGTGCACGACACCGGTCAGCGGGTGTTCGGGGTCGACCGTGGCCAGCAGCGCGGCCAGCGCGTCGGCGTCGGTGACGTCGCAGGTGGCGAGCGTGACCTGGGCGCCGAGGTCGGTCAGGTCGGCGCTGAGCGCGTCGGCGCCGGGAGCGTCGGCCCCGCTGCGGCTGGCCAGCAGAAGGTGTCGTACGCCGTGCTCGGTCACCAGGTGCCGGGTGACCAGGCCGCCGATCATGCCGGTGGCGCCGGTCACCAGGACGGTGCCGCCGGGCGCGAACGCCAGCATGGTCGGCTCCGCGTCCTGGCCGGGTCGGGCGACGCGCGGCACCAGCGGCTGGCCGGCGCGCAGCGCCGCCTGCGGCTCGCTCCCGGCGAGCAGGGCGGGCAGCGCGGCCCAGGACGCGTCGTGCTCGTCGACGTCGACCAGGACGAACCGGTCGGGGTGCTCCGACTGCGCGGAGCGGATCAGGCCCCACACGGCCGAACCCGCGAGGTCCGGCACGTCCTCCCCTGGTCCGGCCGCGACGGCCCGGCGGGTGACGAACACCAGCCGCGAGTCGAGGAACCGCTCGTCGGCCAACCACCGCTGGGCCAGTCGCAGCGCGCGCAGGGTCGCGGTGCGGGCGGCCGGGGCCGGCCGCCCGCCGTCCGGGGCGCACGGGACGACGACCAGTTCCGGCGCCCCGGCCAGGGCCAGGTCCGCGAGGTCGGCGTGTTCGGTGACGGCGACGCCGGCCGCCGCCAGGCCCGCGCCGACCTTCAGGTCGTCCGGGCCGAGTAGGACGCACGCACGCGGCGGAGCGGGGGTGGCCGCACGGGTCGGTGCGGCCACCCACCCCAGCCGGAACAGCGCGTCGCGGTGGCGCGCACCGAGCTGGTCGGCGGCGATCGGCCGCAGGACCAGGGAGGCGACCGTCGCCAGGGGGTGCCCCTGGGCGTCAGCCAGTTCGAGGGTGACCGCGTCGGTCCCGGCCGGTGTGATCCGAACGCGCGCCGTCGTCGCGCCCGTGGCGTGCCAGCGCACCCCACTCCAGGAGAACGGCAGTCGGGGGCCGCCGGCGTCCTCCAGCAGGCCGCCGAGCATGCAGGCGTGCAGCGCGGAGTCCAGCAGCGCCGGGTGGACTCCGAACGTCGCGACGTCCCCGTGTTGGGCCTCGGCCAACTCGATCTCGGCGTACACGCCGTCCTCGCCCCGCCACGCGGCTCGCAGGCCCTGGAAGGCGGGCCCGTACTCGAACCCGGCCGCCGCCAACCCTTCGTAGAACCCGTCGAGTTCGACGGGTTCGGCTCCGGTGGGTGGCCATGCGGTGAGTTCGGCGGGCTGGTCGGGGGAGGCGGCCACCAGGTAGCCGGTGGCGTGTCGGGTCCAGTCGATGTCGGCGGTCGGGTCGTCCGGGCGGGAGTCGATGCTCAGCGTGCGGCGGTCCGAGCCGTCGTCGCCTCCGACCGTCACCCGTAGCCGCGTCCCGCCGCGCTCGGCCAGTACCAGCGGCGCGGCCAGGGTCAACTCCTCCACCTCGGCCAGACCGAGGTGGTCGCCCGCGGCGAGCGCGATCTCCGCGAAGGCGGTGCCGGGGAGCAGGACGACCTGCGACACGGCGTGCTCGGCGAGCCACGGGTGGGTGTCGAGGCCGAGCCGGCCGGTGCACACCAGGCCCTGCCCGTCGGCGAGTTCCACGGCGGCGCCCAGCAGCGGGTGGCCGGCGCCGGCCAGGCCAAGCCCGCCGGCCGCCTCCTCGACGCGCAGGTCGCGCGGCGCGTCGAGCCAGTAGCGCTCGCGCTGGAAGGCGTACGTCGGCAGGTCGACCCGCCGGGCACCGCTGTCGGCGAAGAACGCCGCCCAGTCCACCCGCACACCCCGCACGTGGGCCTGGGCCAGAGCGGAGACCAGCGCCAGTTCCTCCGGCTGCTCGCCCCGCAGTGCCGGGACGAAGCCGGCCCCGGGCACGCTCTCCTGCCCCAGGGCCGACAGGGTGGCTCCCGGTCCGATCTCGACGAAGGTGGTCACACCCTCGTCCGCGAGGGTGCGCACCGCGTCGGCGAAGCGTACGGACTCGCGTACGTGGCGCACCCAGTACGCGGCCGAGCTCAACTCCTCGACGGTCGCCCGCGCACCCGTCAACGTGGAGACGATCGGAATCGTCGGCGCCGCGTACGACACACCCTCCAGAACCCGCCGGAACTCCTCCAACATCGGATCCATCAACGGCGAGTGGAACGCATGGCTGACCCGAAGACGGGTCGCCTTACGGCCGGCCGCACGCCACCGCTCCCCCACCGCCTCAGCCTGGGCGGCGTCACCCGAGACCACCACCGAGGACGGTCCGTTGACCGCCGCGATCCCCACACCCTCCGGCAGCCCACCTTCCGCGACCTCAGACTCAGACGCCTGGATGGCCACCATCGCCCCGCCAGCCGGCAACGCCTGCATCAACCCAGCACGAGCCGAGACAACCTTGGCAGCATCCGACAGGGACCACACACCAGCCACGTGCGCGGCAGCCAACTCGCCAATCGAGTGCCCAGCCAACACGTCAGGACGTACACCCCACGACTCGAACAGCCGGAACAGGGCCACCTCGACCGCGAACAACGCAGGCTGCGTCACACCCGTCTCGTTCAACGCATCGGCATCCGCACCGAACAACACCTCACGCACACGCGGCTCGAACTCGTCCAACACCGCGTCCAGTGCCTCACCGAACACCGGGAAACGTGCGGCCAGTTCACGCCCCATGCCCAGGCGTTGCGAGCCCTGGCCCGAGAACAGGAAGCCCAGGCCCCCGGTGACGACGGAGCCCGTCTCCAATCCGGGCGCCTCCCGGCCTTCGGTCAGCGCGGACAACCCCCGCGCCAACCCCGCCCGGTCCGCGCCCAGCACCACGGCACGCGCGTCAAAGGCCGACCGCGATGTCGCCAGCGAGAACCCCACATCAGCCACACTCAACTGCGTTTCACCATCGACGTGTTCGCTCAGCCGCAGTGCCTGGTCTCGTAGCGCGTCCGCGTTCCGCGCCGAGACCACCCACGGCACGACAGCGTCGGCCGGGGAGGACACCGTGACCGGAGTGGACTCCTCGGGTTCGGGGGCCTGCTCGATGATGGTGTGCGCGTTCGTCCCACTGACACCGAACGACGACACACCCGCCCTGCGCACGCGACCGACCTCAGGCCACGCCCGCGCTTCGGTCAGGACATCCACCGCGCCCGC